>NZ_JBFUFQ010000051.1:0-31432 GCF_056403355.1 Rhizobacter sp. P2_H3
ATCTTGCCCTGCACCTGCCGGCTGCCCATGCGGGTGAACGCATCCGACAGCGCGCTCATCGGCAGCGTGCGATCGATCGCCGGCTTGATCCTGCCCTGCGCATACCAGCCGGCCAGCTCGGCCAGCGCGCGGGCATTGTTCTTCGGCTCGCGGCGCGCGAACTCGCCCCAGAACACGCCGACGATGGACGCACCCTTCAGCAGCGCCAGGTTCAGCGGCAGCGCCGGGATGCCGCCCTGCGCGAAGCCGATCACCAGGTAGCGGCCGCGCCAGGCGATCGAGCGGAACACCGGTTCGGCCAGGTCGCCGCCGACCGGGTCGTAGACCACGTCGGGCCCCTTGCCTTGCGTCAGCGCCTTCAGCTCCTCGCGCAGCTGGCCACGGCTGTAGTTGATGGTCTCGTCGGCGCCGAGCTGCTTGCAGAAGGCGCACTTCTCGTCGCTGGACGCGGCGGCGATCACGCGTGCGCCCGCCGCCTTCGCGATCTGGATCGCCGCGCTGCCGACGCCGCCGGCCGCGCCGAGCACCAGCACGGTCTCGCCCGGCTGCAGCGCCGCGCGGTCCATCAGCGCATGGTGCGTGGTGCCGTAGGTGCACAGGAAGGCGGCCGCGTCCTCGAACGCGAAGCCCGGTGGCAGCGGCATCAGCAGCGCGGCGTTCACGCAGGCATGCGTCGCGAAACCACCGGTGCCGGCGAACGCGGCGACCGCATCGCCGACCTTGAGGTGCTTGACGCCTTCGCCGACCGCATCGACCACGCCGGCGTATTCGGCACCGGGCACGAAGGGCAGCGGCGGCTTGATCTGGTACTTGTTCTGGACGATCAGCAGGTCCGGGAAGTTCAGGCTCGCGGCGCGGATCGCGACGCGCACCTCGCCGGCCGCGGGCTGCGGCGTGGGCAGTTCCTTCCAGGTCAGCGCTTCGGGGCCGATGGGGTTCTCGCACAGCCAGGCTTGCATGGGGTCGTCTCCTTGAATGTGGCGCCGGATGATAGGCAGGCCGCTCGCCGGCGTGCGTCGCGCAGGTGACGGCTTCCCACATCCCTACAATCGCCCGATGCGCATTCTGATCGCCAACGACGACGGCTACCTCGCCCCCGGCCTTGCGGCCCTGGTGAAAGCCTGCGAAGGGCTCGGCGAGATCGACGTGGTGGCACCGGAGCAGAACGCGAGCGGCACCTCGAACTCGCTGACGCTGCACCGGCCGCTGTCGGCCTTCACCGCCGCCAACGGCTTCCGCTACATCAACGGCACGCCGTCCGACTGCGTCCACGTCGCGCTGACCGGGCTGCTGCCGCGCCGGCCCGACCTGGTGCTCTCGGGCATCAACAACGGCGCCAACATGGGCGACGACACGCTCTATTCCGGCACGGTGGCAGCCGCGATGGAAGGCTTCCTGTTCGGCATCCCGGCGATCGCGTTCTCGCAGGTCGAGAAAGGCTGGGCGCAGGTCGATGCCGCCGCGCGGCTCGCGCGCTCGCTGGTCGAGCAGGTGCTCGCGAACCCGCCGGCGCCGGGCGCGTGGCTGCTCAACGTCAACATCCCGAACCGGCCCGATGCGATCGAGCTGCCGCGCCGCATCACGCGGCTGGGCCGCCGGCATGCGAGCGAGCCGGTGATCTGCCAGCAGAACCCGCGCGGCGAGCCGATCTACTGGATCGGGCCGGCCGGCGATGCGCGCGAGGCCGGCGAGGGCACCGATTTCCACGCCACCGCGAACGGCTGCGTGTCGATCACGCCGCTGCAGGTCGACCTGACCGATCACGCCCGGCTGCCCGCGTGGCGGCAGTGGTCGCAGGCGGTGGGTTCATGAGCGAAGCGCCGAAGCGACCGAAGTTTCCGCTGCAACTCGATCGGCTCGCGCCGCCGGCCAAGGGCCGCGAGGTGCTGCGGCCGCAGCGGCCGGTGCAGCAGGCGGCGGCCGCCGCCACGCAGCGCGCGGTGCCGACCGGCCTCGGCCTCGATTCGGCCGGCGTGCGCCAGCGCATGGTCGACCGGCTGCGCGGTGGCGGCGTGCGCGACGAACTGGTACTCGGCGCGATGGCCCGCGTGCCGCGCCATGCCTTCGTCGACACGGCGCTGGTCAACCAGGCCTATGAAGACACCAGCCTGCCGATCGGCCTCGGGCAGACCATCTCCAAGCCCTCGGTGGTGGCGCGCATGATCGAGCTGCTGATGGCGAGCCCCGCCGCACGCACGCGGCGCACGCTGGGCCGCACGCTGGAGATCGGCACCGGCTGCGGCTACCAGGCGGCGGTGCTCGCGCAGCTGTCGCGGCAGGTGCTGTCGGTGGAGCGGCTCAAGCCGCTGCACGACAAGGCGCGCGAGCTGCTGGCGCCGTTGCGCTTGACGGACATCCGGCTGGTGTATGGTGACGGGATGCGGGGCCACCCGCCGAACGCGCCGTACGACAGCATCATCTCGGCGGCCGGCGGCGACAATCTGCCGCAGGCCTGGCTCGATCAACTGGCCGTCGGCGGCCGTCTGGTGGCCCCGGTGCAGCGGGCTGCAGGGCAGGGCCAGGTGCTGGTGGTGGTCGACAGAACAGAGGGTGGATACGAGCGCGCGGTTCATGAGGCCGTGCTGTTCGTCCCCCTAAAATCAGGAACGGATTGATGACAGTGGCAGTGATGGCAAGCACCTCGACTCCCGCGGCCGCGCGCCGCCATTCGACCGGCCCCCGAGCGATCGCGATCGTGCTGGCGGCGCTTGCCCTCGCGGCCTGTTCGTCGCCGAAGTACCACGCGCCGGTCGAGGATCGTGGTGGCACGCGGGCGCCGGTCACGACGGCCGGCGGTACGGCGGTCGCGACACCGGCACCGGTGGTCGGCACGCCGGAGGCCGTGAAGCCGCTGCCCGGCGCCGAGAACGCCGGCAAGCCGGGCTTCTATTCGGTGAAGCCGGGCGACACGATGATCCGCATCGGGCTCGAGACCGGCCAGAACTGGAAAGACCTGATCAAGTGGAACAACCTCGACAACCCGAACGTCATCGAGGTCGGCCAGGTGCTGCGCGTCGTGCCGCCGGGTGCCGACCCGAATGCGGTGGCCACGCGCGGCGTGACGGCTGCAAAGGTCGACGTGAAGCCGCTCGATGCGCCGCGGCCCGCGTCGGGGGCTTCGGCCGCCACGACGCCGGTCGCGATTGCCACGGCCCCGGCCGCCACGCCGCCCGCCGCGCGCGATGACGACGACATCAACTGGCAGTGGCCCGCCACCGGTGCGGTGGTGGCCGGCTTCGACGACGTGCGCAGCAAGGGCCTGTCGATCTCCGGCAAGCCCGGCGACCCGGTGCTGGCGGCCGCCGATGGCCGCGTCGTCTACGCCGGCTCCGGCCTGCGCGGCTACGGCAACCTCGTGATCCTGAAGCACAACAACACCTTCCTGACGGCCTACGCGCACAACCAGGCGCTGCTGGTCAAGGAAGACCAGACCGTGCGCCGCGGCCAGAAGATCGCCGAGATGGGCGCCACCGATTCCGACCGGGTGGCGCTGCACTTCGAGATCCGCAAGCTCGGCAGGCCGATCGATCCCGCCAAGCTCCTGCCGCCACGCTGAGGCGCGGCCCACCTTCCACCAGCCCGGGCAACAGCATGGTCAAGAAGCGCAGCACACTGAACGGGCATGCGCTGGGCCATGACACCGGTGCGCGGCCGCCGCTGCCGGCGCTGAAGGTGGACGCGGCGCAGGCCGAGCCGGTGGAATCCGCAGCCGAGGCCGATCCGCAGGGTGATCCGCACGACCACGCCGAGCTGCCGTCCGACGACGTGCGTCCGGTGATCGAGATCGCGGCGGGCGAGGGCGAGGTCGGCAACACGCTGCAGACCTACCTGCGCGACATCCGCCGCGCGCCGCTGCTGACGCCGCAGGAAGAATTCGACACCGCGACGCGGGCCCGCGCCGGCGATTTCAGTGCGCGCCAGTCGATGATCGAGCGCAACCTGCGGCTGGTGGTCAGCATCGCGAAGAACTACCTCGGGCGCGGCCTGCCGATGACCGACCTGATCGAGGAGGGCAACCTCGGGCTGATGCATGCGATCAGCAAGTTCGAGCCGGAGCGCGGCTTCCGCTTCTCGACCTACTCCTCATGGTGGATCCGCCAGAGCATCGAGCGCGCGATCATGCACCAGGCCCGGCTGGTGCGGCTGCCGGTGCACGTGGTGCGCGAGCTCAATCATGTGCTGAAGGCGCGCCGCGCGCTCGAGGCCGACGGCACGCATGGCGACGGCACCGACAAGCCGGTGCGGGTCGAGGACATCGCGCAGCGCGTCGGCCGGCCGGTGCAGGAGGTGAGCGAGCTGCTGAAGTTCGCCGAGCTGCCGGCCTCGCTCGACGCGCCGATCGACCGCGAGAACTCCGAATCGATGATCGACAGCGTGGCCGACGAAGGCGCGAGCGATCCGCTGTCGACCACGCTGAACCACGAGATCGACGTGCTGCTGCAGCACGGCCTGGACGAGCTGAACGAGCGCGAGCGCGAGGTGCTGTCGGGCCGCTACGGCCTGCGCGACCGCGAACCCGAGACGCTGGAGGTGCTGGCCGAGCGGCTGGGCCTGACGCGCGAGCGCATCCGGCAGATCCAGCAGGAGGCGCTGGTGAAGCTCAAGCGCCGCATGGCGCGCAGCGGGATCGATCGCGACTCGATTTTCTAGGCACCCCTGCGGTGCTGAGACAATCGCGGAATGACAGCAAGCGATGAATGGCTGACGGTCGAGTCCCTCGACCTCGAAGCGCAAGGCGTGGCGCACAACGCGGAAGGCAAGGTGGTGTTCATCGAGGGCGCATTGCCCGGTGAGCAGGTCCAGGTCAGCGTGGGGCGCCGCAAGAACAACTGGGAGCAGGCGACGATGACGGCGCTGCGCCGCGAGAGCTCGCAGCGCGTGACGCCGGCGTGCCGGCATTTCGGCACCTGCGGCGGCTGCAAGATGCAGCACTTCCATGTGGGCGCGCAGGTCGCGACCAAGCAGCGGGCGCTCGAAGACGCGCTGTGGCACCTCGGCAAGACGAAGGCCGAGCGCGTGCTGCGGCCGATCGAGGGGCCGGCCTGGGGCTACCGCTACCGGGCGCGCCTGTCGGTGCGCCACGTCGTCAAGAAGGGCACGGTGCTGGTGGGCTTCCACGAGCGCAAGTCCAGCTATGTGGCCGACATGGACAGCTGCGAGGTGTTGCCGCGTCACCTGAGCGATCTGCTGCTGCCGCTGCGCACGCTGATCGGCGCGATGGACCAGCGTGATCGGCTGCCGCAGATCGAGGTGGCGATCGGCAGCGAGGTCACGGCGCTGGTGCTGCGGCACCTCGAGCCGCTGAGCGGCGGCGACCTGCAGCGCCTGCGCGAGTTCGCGGCGGCGCATGGCATCCAGTGGTGGCTGCAGCCCAAGGGGCCGGACACGGTTCAACTGCTCGATGCGGACGGCCCGCCACTCGCCTACGACCTGCCGGAGTTCGGCATCACGATGCCGTTCAAGCCGACCGACTTCACGCAGGTCAACCACCAGATCAACCAGGTGCTGGTGTCGCGGGCGCTGAAGCTGCTCGCGGCCGGGGTCGACGAGCGGGTGATCGACTGGTTCTGCGGGCTCGGCAATTTCACGCTGCCGATCGCGACGCAGGCGCGCGAGGTGCTCGGCATCGAAGGCAGCGAATCGCTGGTGGCGCGCTCGCGCGAGAACGCGCAGGTGAACCGGCTCGCGCACAAGACCTCGTTCGTCGCGCGCAACCTGTTCGAGATCACGCCGGCCGAACTGGCCGGGTATGGCAATGCGCAGAAATGGCTGGTCGATCCGCCGCGCGAAGGGGCGTTCGCGCTCGCGAAGGCGCTGGCCGACCTGCATGCGGATCCGGCGCTGGCGCCCGGATTCGTGCCGCCGCAGCGCATCGTCTACGTGAGCTGCAACCCGGCGACGCTGGCGCGCGATGCCGGGCTGCTGGTGCATCAGGCGGGCTACCGCTGCACGGCGGCCGGCGCGGTGAACATGTTCCCGCACACGGCGCATGTGGAGAGCATGGCGGTGTTCGAGCGGGGCTGATCGGCAGCACCAAAAAGCGAAAGGGCCCCGGAGGGCCCTTTTTCTTGCGCGGTCAGCGGATGCGCTTATTCGCGGTCGCCGCCGAAGATGCCGAGGATGTTCAGCAGGCTGACGAAGACGTTGTAGACATCCAGGTAGATCGCGAGCGTCGCGGTCACGTAGTTCGTCTCGCCGCCGTCGACCACGCGCTTCAGGTCGTACAGCATGAAGGCCGAGAAGATCACGACCGCGAGGGCCGACACGGTCAGCGACAGCGCCGGCATCTGCAGCCAGATGTTGGCGATGCTCGCGACGATCAGGCCGATCACGCCGACCATCAGGAACTTGCCCCAGCTGGAGATGTCACGCTTGATGGTCGTGGCCAGCGTCGCCATCGAGATGAACACCACCGAGGTGCCGCCGAAGGCCATCATGATCAGCTGGCCGCCGTTCTTGTAGCTGCCGAGCACGCGCCCGATCGTCAGTGACAGCATCACGCCCATGAAGAACGTGAAGGCCAGCAGCAGCACGACGCCGGTCGGCGAATTCTTGGTCTTGTCGATCGCGAAGAAGAACGCGATCGCGCCGCCGAAGAACAGCGCCAGCGTCATGAACGGGCTGGCACGCGCGACGTCGGCGAAGCCGAAGGCCATGCCGGCCCAGGCGCCGATGACGGTCGGCACCATCGACAGTGCCAGCATCCAGTAGGTGTTGCGAAGAACCCGGTTGCGCTGTTCAGCGCTCGGAACCGAGCCGAGGTAGTCGCCGTAGGCGGCTTGCAGGTTGTCGTTCATGAATCCTCCAGGGGGTGGAACCAGGGGTGTGGACCCGGACGGCGCATTGTAGTTCCCGGTTACACGTGACATGAGCGGACATGAAGACCGCCCGTGGATTCGTTGGCGCCGGCGCAGGGGTGATCTGCCCGGGCAGGCCTTGGTGGCGGCCGGCGTGACGCACTACAGTGCGGCTTTCCCAACTCCTGCCCCTGCGCATGAACAGCAAACCCGTGTTGACCCTCGACGACGTGAAGCGCATCGCCGCCGCCGCCGAGGCCGAGGCCTTGAAGAACCAATGGGCCGTGACGATCGCGATCGTCGATGACGGCGGGCACCTGCTGTGGCTGCAGCGGCTGGACGGCGCCGCGCCGATCTCGTCGCACATCGCCCCGGGCAAGGCCCGCACCGCGGCGGTCGGCCGGCGCGAGAGCAAGGTCTACGAGGACATGATCAACCAGGGCCGCAGCGCGTTCCTGAGCGCACCGACGCTGGAGGGCATGCTCGAAGGCGGCGTGCCGATCCTGGTGCAGGGCCAGTGCGTGGGCGCAGTCGGTGTCAGCGGCGTGAAATCGAGCGAGGACGTGCAGGTCGCGAAGGCAGGGATCGCCGCGCTCTGATCAGGCAGCGATCTTCAGCGGGATGATCGCCATGCCGCCTTGCGCGCCGGTGGCGGTCTCGAACACCTCGCGGGCGCAGTCTTCGCAGCGCCCGCAGCAGGTGGCGACGCCGGTTTCCAGCTGCAGCGAATCAAAGCTGTCGCAGCCACCGCGAACATGCCGTTCGATGTCCCTGTCGGATACGCGTTCGCAGACACACACGATCATCAGATGCACTCCCGGCCGCCGAGCGAGGGCCGATGGGGTGCATCTTAAACAAGAACGATTCGCAACTCAAGGCCGGGGACATCCCCGCACCGCGGGGGTGCGAGGAATCGGTCACGGGGGCTCAGGCCTCGACTTCACCCATTTGTGACTGGAGGTAGTTCTGCAGGCCGACCTTGTCCACCAGGTCGAGCTGCGTCTCCAGGTAGTCGATGTGCTCCTCGGTGTCGTCGAGGATGCCCTGCAGCAGGTCGCGCGAGACGTAGTCGCGCACCGTCTCGCAGTGGGCGATGCCGTCCTTGATGGTGGCCTGCGCGCCCTGTTCGGACTTCAGGTCGCATTGCAGGATCTCGACGGTGTCCTCGCCGACCATCAGCTTGCCCAGGTCCTGCAGGTTCGGCAGCCCGTCGAGCGTGAAGATGCGCGTCATCAGCTGGTCGGCATGCTTCATCTCGCCGATCGACTCGGCGTATTCCTTGGCTGCGAGCTTGTCGAGGCCCCAGTGCTTCAGCATCCGGTAGTGCAGGAAGTACTGGTTGATCGCGGTGAGCTCGTTCTTCAGCTGCGCGTTCAGGTGTTCGATGACTTTCGGGTCGCCCTTCATGTGTGGCTCCTTCTTGTTGGGTGAGAGGTCGGATCAGCGCGCATTATCAGAGCCGAACAGCCCGCAACGAAGCGCAAATCCGAGCGATGTGCTCGCGTTGCAAGCGGCAATCGCTCGCATTCGTGTGATGCCTGCGCGGCTCAGGGTCAACCCTCGAAGCTCGTCTATAATCCCGCGGTTTACCTGCAACCCGCCCGCCCCAGCGAAACCCTCGCCGTTTCCTGTCGAAAACTCCCCCAGTTTTCTCCCCGGTCCGACGCTCGAGATGAGCAGAGCTGGGCGCGCACCAACGGAGATACGTGTGCCGCCTCAACTGCTGACAAACCCAGGACAGGCTCTGCTGGCACTCGCGGACGGAACTGTCTTTCAGGGCGTCTCGATCGGTGCGCCCGGCGAGACCATCGGCGAAGTGGTGTTCAACACCGCGCTGACCGGCTATCAGGAAATCCTGACCGACCCGAGCTACTGCCGCCAGATCGTCACGCTGACCTATCCGCACATCGGCAACTACGGTGTCAACGATGAGGATGTGGAAGCCAGCCGCGTGTTCGCGGCCGGCCTGATCATCAAGGACCTGCCGTTGCTCGCGTCGAACTTCCGCCAGACCATGACGCTGGCGCAGTACCTGCAACGCGAAGGCACGGTGGCCATCGCCAACATCGACACCCGCCGCCTGACCCGCGTGCTGCGCACCCGCGGCGCGCAGAACGGCTGCATCGTCACGCTGGCCGCCGGCCAGGTGGTGACCGATGCGATCCGCAACGATGCCATCGCCAAGGCCAAGGCCGCGCCCAGCATGGCCGGGCTCGACCTGGCCAAGGTGGTCAGCGAGACCAAGCCCTACGACTGGACCGAGACCGAATGGACGCTCGGCCAGGGCTACGGCACGCTGAAGGATCCGCGCTTCCACGTGGTGGCCTACGACTACGGCGTCAAGCGCAACATCCTGCGCATGCTCGCCAGCCGCGGCTGCAAGGTGACCGTGGTGCCGGCGCAGACCCCGGCCGCCGAGGTGCTCGCGTACAAGCCCGACGGCATCTTCCTCAGCAACGGCCCCGGCGACCCCGAGCCCTGCGACTACGCGATCGCCGCGACGCGCACGCTGATCGACACCGGCATCCCGACCTTCGGCATCTGCCTGGGCCACCAGATCCTCGCGCTGGCCTCCGGCGCGAAGACCTTCAAGATGAAGTTCGGCCACCACGGCGCGAACCACCCGGTGAAGGACCTCGACAACGGCCGCGTCAGCATCACGAGCCAGAACCACGGCTTCGCGGTCGACGAGAAGACCCTGCCCGCCAACCTGCGCCCCACGCACGTCAGCCTGTTCGACGGCACGCTGCAGGGCCTGGCGCGCACCGACAAACCCGCTTTCTGCTTCCAGGGCCATCCAGAGGCCTCCCCGGGACCCCATGACATCGGCTACCTGTTCGACCGCTTCACGGCCATGATGGAGAAGAACAATGCCTAAGCGCGCCGACCTCCAATCCATCCTCATCATCGGGGCCGGTCCGATCATCATCGGCCAGGCCTGCGAGTTCGACTACTCCGGCGCTCAGGCCTGCAAGGCACTGCGCGAAGAGGGCTACAAGGTCATCCTCGTCAACAGCAATCCGGCGACGATCATGACCGACCCGGAGATGGCCGACGTCACCTACATCGAGCCGATCACCTGGCAGGTGGTCGAGAAGATCATCGCGAAGGAGCGCCCGGATGCGGTGCTGCCGACGATGGGCGGCCAGACCGCGCTGAACTGCGCGCTCGACCTGCACAAGCACGGCGTGCTCGCGAAGTACGGCGTCGAGATGATCGGCGCGAACGAGAAGGCGATCGAGAAGGCCGAGGACCGCCTGAAGTTCAAGGACGCGATGACCGGCATCGGCCTGCATTCGGCGCGCTCTGGCATCGCCCACTCGATGGAAGAAGCGCTCTCCGTGCAGAAGCGCATCACCGCCGAGATCGGCGGCACGGGCTTCCCGATGGTGATCCGCCCGAGCTTCACGCTCGGCGGCACCGGCGGCGGCATCGCCTACAACCCGGAAGAGTTCGAGGAGATCTGCAAGCGCGGCCTCGACCTGTCGCCGACCAAGGAACTGCTGATCGAGGAAAGCCTGATCGGCTGGAAAGAGTACGAGATGGAAGTCGTGCGCGACCGCGCCGACAACTGCATCATCGTCTGCTCGATCGAGAACCTCGACCCGATGGGCATCCACACCGGCGACTCGATCACGGTGGCGCCGGCGCAGACGCTGACCGACAAGGAATACCAGCTGCTGCGCAACGCGAGCGTCGCGATCCTGCGCGAGATCGGCGTCGACACCGGCGGCTCGAACGTGCAGTTCTCGATCAACCCGGTCAATGGCCGCATGGTCGTGATCGAGATGAACCCGCGCGTGAGCCGCTCGTCGGCGCTGGCCTCGAAGGCCACCGGCTTCCCGATCGCGAAGGTTGCCGCCAAGCTGGCGGTGGGCTACACGCTCGATGAACTGCGCAACGACATCACCGGCGGCGCGACCCCGGCGTCGTTCGAGCCGAGCATCGACTACGTCGTCACGAAGATCCCGCGCTTCGCGTTCGAGAAGTTCCCGGCCGCCGATTCGCGCCTGACGACGCAGATGAAGTCGGTCGGCGAGGTGATGGCGATGGGCCGCACCTTCCAGGAGAGCTTCCAGAAGGCGCTGCGCGGTCTCGAGACCGGCATCGACGGGCTGACGGAACGCAGCACGGACCGCGACGAGATCATTGCCGAGATCGGCGAGGCCGGCCCCGAGCGCATCCTGTATGTCGGCGACGCGTTCCGCATCGGCATGAGCCTGCAGGAGGTCTTCGAGGAGACCGCGATCGACCCGTGGTTCCTCGCGCAGATCCAGCAGCTCATCAAGCTCGAGCAGGCGCTCGCCGGCCGCACGGTCGCGAGCCTGTCGACCGAAGAACTTCGCTTCCTGAAGCAGAAGGGCTTCTCCGACCGGCGCCTGGCCAAGCTGCTGGGCACGCACCAGCACGAGGTCCGCGAGGCCCGCTGGGCGCAGAACGTGCGCCCGGTCTACAAGCGCGTGGACACCTGCGCCGCCGAGTTCTCGACGCAGACCGCGTACATGTACTCGACCTACGACGAGGAATGCGAGGCCGAGCCGACCGATCGCAAGAAGATCATGGTGCTGGGCGGTGGCCCGAACCGCATCGGCCAGGGCATCGAGTTCGACTACTGCTGCGTGCATGCCGCGCTCGCGATGCGCGAGGACGGCTACGAGACCATCATGGTCAACTGCAACCCCGAGACCGTGTCGACCGACTACGACACGTCCGATCGCCTGTACTTCGAGCCGGTGACGCTGGAAGACGTGCTGGAGATCGTCGCGAAGGAAAAGCCGGTCGGCGTGATCGTGCAGTACGGCGGCCAGACGCCGCTGAAGCTGGCGCTCGATCTCGAGCGCGCCGGCGTGCCGATCGTCGGCACCTCGCCCGACAGCATCGACATCGCCGAAGACCGCGAGCGCTTCCAGAAGCTGCTGCACGAGCTCGGCCTGAAGCAGCCGCCGAACCGCACCGCGCGCACCGAGGAGGCCGCGAAGACGCTGGCCGCCGAGATCGGCTACCCGCTGGTGGTGCGCCCGAGCTACGTGCTGGGCGGCCGCGCGATGGAGATCGTGCACGGCGAGAAGGACCTCGAGCGCTACATGCGCGAAGCGGTGAAGGTGTCGGAGAAGTCGCCGGTGCTGCTCGACCGCTTCCTCGATGACGCGATCGAGGTCGACGTCGACTGCATCAGCGACGGCGACGAGGTGATGATCGGCGGCATCATGGAGCACGTCGAGCAGGCGGGCATCCACTCCGGCGATTCGGCCTGCTCGCTGCCGCCGTATTCGCTGCCGAAGAGCCTGCAGGACGAACTGCGCCGCCAGACGGTGCTGATGGCCAAGGCCCTGAAGGTCAAGGGCCTGATGAACACGCAGTTCGCGATCCAGGGCGAGGGCGCCGATGCGGTCGTCTACGTGCTCGAGGTCAACCCGCGTGCGTCGCGCACGGTGCCGTTCGTCTCGAAGGCCACCGGCCAGCCGCTCGCGAAGATCGCGGCGCGCTGCATGGTCGGCCAGAAGCTGTCGAGCCAGAAGGACCGCCACGGCAAGCTGCCGCGCGAGGTGATCCCGCCGTACTTCTCGGTCAAGGAAGCGGTGTTCCCGTTCAACAAGTTCCCCGGCGTCGATCCGATCCTCGGCCCGGAGATGCGCTCCACCGGCGAGGTGATGGGCGCGGGCCGGACCTTCGGCGAGGCGATGCTGAAGAGCCAGCTCGGTGCCGGTTCGCGGCTGCCCGACCGCGGCACCGTCTGCATCACCGTGAAGAACGGCGACAAGGCGCGTGCGGTGGTGGTGGCGCGCGACCTGCACCAGCTCGGCTTCCAGGTCGTCGCGACCAAGGGCACGGCCGCGGCGATCGCCGAAGGCGGCGTGCCGGTGAAGGCGGTCAACAAGGTCAAGGACGGCCGCCCCCACATCGTCGACATGGTGAAGGCCGGCGAGATCCAGCTGGTGTTCACGACGGTGGACGAGACGCGCACGGCGATCGCCGATTCGCGCCATATCCGCCAGGCGGCGCTGGCCAACCGGGTGACCTACTACACCAGCATGGCCGGCTGCGAAGCCGCAGTCGAAGGCATGAAGCACCAGGACGATCTGGTCGTGCTTTCCCTGCAAGAGCTGCACCGCGAACTGAACTAAACTTTCTGCAACACATCGGCCGCCGCCGGGCCTCCCGCAAGGGAGAGGGCGGCGGCTTCATTTTTGCCTCCAGGGTTCCACCATGACGACCATCCCCATCACCGTGCGCGGTGCCGAAAAACTCAAGGAAGAACTGCATCGGCTGAAGACGGTGGAACGCCATTCGGTCATCCAGGCGATCGCCGAGGCGCGTGCGCAGGGCGACCTGTCGGAGAACGCCGAGTACGAGGCCGCGAAGGACAAGCAGGGCTTCATCGAGGGCCGCATCCTCGAGATCGAAGGCAAGCTCGCCGCCGCGCAGATCATCGACCCGAAGGCGCTGAATGCCGAAGGGCGCGTGGTGTTCGGCGCCACCGTCGAACTCGAGGACGAGAAGACCGGCAATCCCGTCACGTACCAGATCGTCGGCGAGGATGAAGCCGACCTGAAGGAAGGCCGCATCTCGATCGGCTCCCCGATCGCGCGTGCGTTGATCGGCAAGGTGGCCGGCGACGTGGCCGAGGTGCAGGCGCCGGGCGGCGTCAAGAGCTACGAGATCGTCGAAGTCCGCTACGTCTGACGTGATGACACCCCAGAAGCTGCAGCGCGCGGCGGGATTCCTGACCGGCCTGTGGGCCGGCGTCCTGCTGGGCGTGGGCTTCATCGGCGCGCCGGCCGGCTTCGCGAGCACGTTTCCTGAAACCGCCGGGCGCATCGCCGGTCGCATGTTCATGCAGGAGGCGTACCTCAGCCTCGGCTTGAGCGTGCTGCTGCTGCTGATGCTGCGCCGCATCTGGCAGATGACGGAGACGCGGCGCAGCATCCTGGGCGCGGACGCGTTGATGCTGCTGGCCGTTGCCTTCTGCACGGTGCTCGGCTACTTCGGGTTGCAGCCGGTGATGGCGGCGGCCAAGGCGGGGCAGGGCAGCCTGTCCTTCGGCGCGCTGCACGGCATCTCGATGAGCCTGTACGCCGTCAAGGCGCTGCTGCTGCTGGTGCTGGCCTGGCGCTTGAACAGCGCCAAGCCGGCCTGAGAGGCTCAGTCAGCCGCCGACTTCTTCAGGCTGGTGATGCGCTTCTTGGCGCGCTTGATCTCGCCGCCGGCGGCGACGCGCTGGTTGCCCAGCACCTTGAGCTTCTTGACCTGCGGGCGGTGGTTGCCGCTCTTCGAGAACTTCAGGATCTTGACGGTGCGCGGACCCGGCATGCGGTCTTCGCGCTCGGCCTTTTCCTTCGGGGGAATCGGGCGCCACAGCACCAGCAGCTTGCCGATGTGCTGGATCGGGGCGGCGTTCAGCTGGTCGCTCAGCTGCGCGAGGATGGCCTCGCGGGTGTCGCGCTCGTCGGAGAAGACACGGATCTTGATCAATCCGTGGGCATTCAGCGCGGCATCGGCTTCCTTGATCACGGCAGGGGTCAGGCCGTCACCACCGATCAGGACGACCGGGTTCAGGTGGTGGGCTTCAGCGCGCTTGTCCTTGCGCTGGGCGGGATTCAGTTCGATGGCAGGCATCTCGGTATTATCGGTTGCAGTGAGCGTAAGCCAATGAAAATCAAGACAAAAAGCAAGAAAGTCAACAAGGCGTGGTTGCACGACCACCTCAACGACACCTACGTGAAGCTGGCCCAGAAAGAGGGATATCGCGCCCGTGCGGCCTACAAGCTGAAGGAGATCGACGAGGAGCTCAAGCTGATCCGCCCGGGCCAGCTGGTGGTCGACCTGGGCGCCGCGCCGGGGGCCTGGAGCCAGTACGTGCGCCGCAAGTTCGCGCCGAAGGAGGTCGGCGGCCTCGGGGGCGCCGCCGCCGGTGAACTGAACGGCACCATCATCGCGCTCGACATCCTGCCGATCGAGCCGATCGAAGGCGTCGTCTTCTTCCAGGGCGATTTCCGCGAGGATGCGGTGCTGGCGCAGCTGCACGAGCTGGTGGCGGGCCGGCCGGTCGACGTGGTGATTTCCGACATGGCGCCCAATCTGTCGGGCATCGAGAGTTCCGATGCGGCCCGCATGGAGCACCTGGTGGAACTGGCGGTCGAATTCGCGCAGAACCATCTGACGCCGAATGGCGCACTGGTCAGCAAGGTTTTCCACGGCAGCGGCCACAGCCAATTGGTCCAGATTTTCAAGAAAACCTTCCGGGTCGTGAAACCGATCAAACCGAAGGCTTCGCGCGACAAATCGTCCGAAACCTTCCTGGTTGGCATCGGTCTCAAGAATCCGGGGATTCAGGTCGATAAGCGTTCGTGAAACCGCATGGGTTGCGTGGACTAGAATCGCCCCCAGATGCCGTGGATGCTGGGCACGTCCTGTGCTCGCGCTGAGGATTTATCGCAAGAAGGAGCCGCGGTGAACAATCAATGGTTCTCCAAAGTCGCTGTCTGGCTGGTGATCGCACTCGTGCTGTTCACCGTGTTCAAGCAGTTCGACAAGGGTGCAATGCAAGGCAGCCAGATCGGCTATTCCGACTTCCTCGAGGAAGTGCGCAGCAAGCGGATCAAGAGCGTGCAGCTCCAGGAAGGGCCTTCCGGGACCGAGATCAAGGCCAAGACCACCGACGACAAGGACCTGCGCACCACCGCAACCTTCCTCGACCGCGGCCTGGTCGGTGACCTGATCAACAACAACGTCAAGTTCGACGTGAAGCCCCGCGAGGAGCCGTCGATCCTGTTGAGCATCCTCGGCTCATGGGGCCCGATGCTGCTGCTGATCGGCGTGTGGATCTACTTCATGCGCCAGATGCAGGGCGGCGGCAAGGGCGGTGCGTTCAGCTTCGGCAAGTCGAAGGCGCGCATGCTCGACGAGGCCAACAACACCACCACCTTCGCCGATGTCGCCGGTTGCGACGAGGCCAAGGAAGAGGTGAAGGAGCTGGTCGACTTCCTGAAGGACCCGCAGAAGTTCCAGAAGCTCGGCGGCCGCATTCCGCGCGGCGTGTTGCTGGTCGGCCCTCCGGGCACCGGCAAGACGCTGCTGGCGAAGGCGATCGCCGGCGAGGCGAAGGTGCCGTTCTTCAGCATCTCCGGCTCCGATTTCGTCGAGATGTTCGTCGGCGTCGGCGCGGCGCGCGTGCGCGACATGTTCGAGCAGGCCAAGAAGAGCGCGCCCTGCATCATCTTCGTCGATGAAATCGACGCGGTCGGCCGCCACCGCGGTGCCGGCCTCGGCGGCGGCAACGACGAGCGCGAGCAGACGCTGAACCAGATGCTGGTCGAGATGGACGGCTTCGAGACCAACCTCGGCGTGATCGTGATGGCGGCCACCAACCGGCCCGACATCCTCGACCCCGCGCTGCTGCGCCCGGGCCGCTTCGACCGCCAGGTCTACGTGACGCTGCCCGACATCCGCGGCCGCGAGCAGATCATCAACGTGCACATGCGCAAGGTGCCGGTCGGTGCCGACATCCGCGCCGACATCCTCGCGCGCGGCACCCCGGGCTTCTCGGGCGCCGACCTGGCCAACCTGGTCAACGAGGCGGCGCTGTTCGCCGCGCGCCGCAACGGCCGGGTCGTCGAGATGATCGACTTCGAGCGCGCCAAGGACAAGATCATGATGGGCGCCGAGCGCAAATCGATGGTCATGGACGAGGAAGAGCGCCGCAACACCGCGTACCACGAGGCCGGCCACGCGCTGATCGGTCGCATGCTGCCCAAGCTCGACCCGGTGCACAAGGTCACGATCATCCCGCGCGGCCGTGCGCTGGGCGTGACGCTGTCGCTGCCCGAGAAGGACCGCTACAGCTACGACCGCGAGTACATGCTGAACACCATCAGCATGCTGTTCGGCGGCCGCATCGCCGAAGAAGTGTTCATGCACCAGATGACCACCGGCGCGTCGAACGACTTCGAGCGTGCCACCTCGATGGCGCGCGACATGGTCACCCGCTACGGCATGACCGACGAGCTGGGCCCGATGGTCTACGCCGAGAACGAGAGCGAGGTCTTCCTGGGCCGCTCGGTGACCAAGCAGGTCAACGTGTCCGAGCAGACGATGCAGAAGGTCGACGACGTGATCCGCCGCATCATCGACGAGCAGTACGCGATCGCCCGCAAGCTGATCGAGGACAACCAGGACAAGATGCACGCGATGGCGAAGGCGCTGCTCGAATGGGAAACCATCGACGCCGACCAGATCGACGACATCATGGGCGACCGCCCGCCGCGCCCGCCGAAGGACTGGAGTTCCAGCTCCGGCAAGCCGAGCGGCCCGACGCCGCCGGTCAAGCCGGACGGCGCACCGGCCGCGGCCTGAGCGTATCGATGCTGTTCAGACGACGGGGCTTCGGCCCCGTTTTCCATGGTTGAGCAGGGCCCCGCGATGCACTGGCAGACCACGCGCTTCTCGATCGACCTGACGCGCCCGCGCGTGATGGGCATCGTCAACATCACGCCCGATTCGTTCTCCGACGGCGGACAGCATGCGAGCACGAAGGCCGCGCTGGCGCACTGCGAGCAGCTGCTGAAGGAGGGCGCCGACATCCTCGACCTCGGCGCCGAATCGAGCCGGCCCGGCGCCGATGCGGTGTCGGTGGCCGACGAATTGGCGCGGCTGTTGCCGGTGCTGCGCGAGGCGTTGCGGCTGCAGGTGCCGCTGTCGATCGACACCTACAAGACCGAGGTGATGCGCGCCGCGCTCGACCTGGGCGCCGACATCGTCAACGACATCTTCGCGCTGCAGGCGCCGGGCGCCGAGGCGCTGGTTGCTTCGCACCCCAACTGCGGCATCTGCCTGATGCACGCCCAGGGCGAGCCGAAATCGATGCAGGTGGCGCCGCACTACGACGACGTGGTTGGCGAGGTGCGCGATTTCCTCGCCGGCCGCGGTGCTGCGCTCGCGCAGCGCGGCGTCGCCGCCGAGCGCATCGTGCTCGATCCGGGCATCGGCTTCGGCAAGACCGTCGCGCACAACTTCGCGCTGCTGGCGCGCCAGCGGGAACTGCTGCAGCTCGGCTACCCGCTGCTGGCGGGCTGGTCGCGCAAGAGCAGCCTGGGGACGATCACCGGGCGGCCGGTCGGCGAGCGGATGGTCGCGAGCGTGGCGGCGGCGCTGGCCGCCGTCCAGAACGGCGCCCGTGTGTTGCGGGTCCACGACGTCACCCCCACAGTGGACGCCCTCAAGGTGTGGGGTGCCGCCGGGCTGATCGACGGCGGCGGGCGCTAGTTGCCGCAAAATCCCGTCCTCACAGATCCTGGGCGTGGAGACAAGCGCATGAGCAGAACCTATTTCGGCACCGACGGCATCCGCGGGACCGTCGGCCAATCGCCGATCACCCCCGATTTCATGCTGCGCCTCGGCCATGCGGTGGGCCGGGTGTTGAAGGCCGACATTGCCAAGCCGACGGTGCTGATCGGCAAGGACACGCGGATCTCCGGCTACATGATCGAATCGGCGCTCGAAGCCGGTTTCGCGTCGGCCGGCGTCGACGTGCTGCTCACCGGCCCGCTGCCGACCCCGGGCGTCGCGTATCTCACGCGCGCGCTGCGGCTGGACCTCGGGGTCGTGATCAGCGCCTCGCACAACGCCTACCCGGACAACGGCATCAAGTTCTTCTCGGCGCGCGGCGAGAAGCTGCCCGACGAGTGGGAGCAGCGTGTCGAGGCGGCCCTCGAAGAGCCCGCGCAATGGGTCGACTCGGCCCAGCTCGGCAAGGCGCGCCGGCTCGAGGCAGCGCGCGGCCGCTACGTCGAGTTCTGCAAGAGCACCTTCAGCAACGACCTGTCGCTGAAGGGCCTGAAGATCGTCGTCGATGCGGCGCACGGGGCGGGCTACCAATCCGGGCCCGACGTGTTCCACGAACTGGGTGCCGAGGTCATCGCGATCGGCTGCAACCCCGACGGCCTCAACATCAACGCCGGTTTCGGTGCCACCGCGCCGGCCGCCCTGGTCAAGGCGGTGCGCGAGAACCAGGCGGACTACGGTGTCGCGCTCGATGGCGATGCCGACCGCCTGCAACTGGTCGATGCCGACGGCCGCCTCTACAACGGCGACGAGCTGCTCTACGTGATGGTGGCCGACCGCCTGGCGCAGGGGCAACGCGTGCCCGGCGCGGTCGGCACGCTGATGACCAACATGGCGGTCGAGGTGGCGCTGAAGGCGCAGGACATCGAGTTCGTGCGCGCCAAGGTCGGCGACCGCTACGTGCTCGAAGAGCTGGCCGCACGCGGCTGGCTGCTGGGCGGCGAGGGCTCGGGCCACCTGCTGGCGCTCGACAAGCACACCACCGGCGACGGCATCGTCAGCGCGCTGCAGGTGCTGCAGGCGGTGAGCCGCAGCGGCAAGTCGCTGGCCCAGCTGGTCGAGGCGGTGACGCTGTTCCCGCAGGTGTTGATCAACGTGCGGCTGAAGCCCGGGCAGGACTGGAAGTCCGCGCCGAAGCTGGCCGAGACGCAGGCCGCCGTGCAGCGCGAGCTGGGCAACGACGGCCGCCTGCTGATCCGCCCGTCCGGCACCGAACCGCTGGTGCGCGTGATGGTCGAGGCCCGCGATGCAGCGCAGGCCAAGGCCTGCGCCGAACGCCTGGCGGACACCTTGCGCGCCTAGGCTTATTTTGCCGGGATGAAGACGCGGTCGACGATCTGAACGACGCCGTTGCTGGCCTTCAGGTCGGCCTGCGTCACGACGGCGTCTTCGACCGTCACGAACGTGCCGGACTTCGACAGCGCGAGGTTGCCGCCCTGCAGCGTCTTGGCCGGGCCGTTCTTGATGTCGGCCGAGGTCAGCTGGCCGGGCACCACGTGGTAGTTCAGCAGGGCGACCAGCGCGGTCTTGTCCTTGGCCAGGTTCTCCATCGTCTTCGCCGGCACGGCCTTGAAGGCGTCGTTGGTCGGCGCGAACACGGTGTACGGGCCGGGGCCGCTCAGCGTGGCGGTGAGGCCGGCGTCGCCGATCAGCTTGTTCAGCGTCGACAGCTCGGGCGTCGTCGCGGCGACTTCGGCGACGGTCTTCGGAGCCGGCGTGGTGGCGCAGCCGGCGGCCAGCAGGGTCAGGGCGGAGGTGGCGGCGATCAGCCAGGTTCTCTTGTTCATCGAAGGGGTCCTTCAGGGGTTGGGATGGCTGGCCGGCAGCATATGGATCCCATGTGACAGGGCCGTGAATCCTTCATGACAACCCGGTTTGCCGGGCGTCAGCGCGAATTTCGCGGCGGCGAGCCGAGCTGGATGACAGTGGTGTCACCGCCTTGTCACACAGGACTTTTACAGTCCCGGGCATTCCTCCAGCCAGTACCTGAAAGGTGCGCCCCATGAATCTCAAGTCGTTCCGGTCCGTTGCCACCCTGGTGGCTGTCAGCGCGGTGTCGTCGATGGCCTTCGCTCAAGACATCACCGGCGCCGGTGCCACGTTCCCGGCCCCGCTGTACGCCAAGTGGGCCGAGGCCTACAACAAGGCCAGCGGCGCCCGCATCAACTACCAATCGGTCGGCTCGGGCGCCGGCCTGAAGCAGATCCGCTCGAAGACGGTCGACTTCGGCGCCTCCGACATGCCGCTGAAGGACGACGAGCTGGCCAAGGACGGCCTGGTGCAGTTCCCCACCGTGATCGGCGGCGTCGTGCCGGTCGTCAACATCAAGGGCATCCAGCCCGGCCAGATCAAGCTGACCGGCCAGGCGCTCGGCGACATCTACCTCGGCAAGGTCACCAAGTGGAACGACCCGTCGCTGGCCGCGCTGAACCCCGGCGTGCCGCTGCCGGACGCCGCGATCTCGGTGGTGCGCCGCGCCGACGGCTCGGGCACCAGCTTCATCTTCACGAACTACCTGTCGAAGGTGAACACCGAGTGGAAGGACAAGGTCGGTGAAGGCACCGCCGTCAACTGGCCGACCGGCGCGGGCGGCAAGGGCAACGAAGGCGTCTCGTCGTACGTGCAGCGCCTGCCGAACTCGATCGGCTACGTCGAGTACGCCTACGCGAAGCAGAACAAGATGTCGTACGTGCAGCTGAAGAACAAGGACGGCAACTTCGTGTCGCCGGACGACGTGAACTTCAAGGCCGCCGCGGCCGGCGCCGACTGGAGCAAGACCTTCTACCAGGTGCTGACCGAGCAGGCCGGCAAGGATGCCTGGCCGCTGACCGGCGCGACCTTCATCATGATGCAGAAGTCGCAGGACAAGCCGGTGCAGGCCACCAACTCGCTGAAGTTCTTCGACTGGGCCTATGCCAACGGCGACAAGATGGCCGCCGACCTCGAATACGTCTCGCTGCCCGACGCGGTGAAGGCGCTGGTTCGCAAGCAATGGGGCGAGATCAAGGACGCTTCGGGCAAGGCCGTCGCGGTCAAGTAATTCCCGCTGCTCACTCATGGCGGCGAGCACCTCCGGGTCTCGCCGCCCTCGCCTGGATGGAGGAAACGTGGCCGCTACACTCCCCGCATCGCACTACAACAAAGACGAGATGCAACGCTCCGATCCCCTGGGGCAGCCGCCCTCGGCCCGCCGTTCTGCACCGTGGGCCGACACGGTCTTCTCGCTGCTGGCGCATGGCGCCGCCATCCTCACGCTGCTGCTGCTCGCCGGCATCATCGTCTCGCTGGTGATCGGCGCCGCGCCGGCCATCCGCGAGTACGGGCTGAGCTTCCTGTGGCGCAGCGAATGGGATCCGGTGAAGGATCAATACGGCGGCCTGGTGATGATCTACGGCACGCTCGCCACCTCGGCGATCGCGCTGCTGATCGCGGTGCCGGTGAGCTTCGGCATCGCGCTGTTCCTGACCGAGCTGTCGCCGAACTGGCTGCGCCGCCCGCTGGGCGTCGCGATCGAGCTGCTGGCCGCGGTGCCGTCGATCGTCTACGGCATGTGGGGCCTGCTGGTGTTCAGCCCGGTGCTGTCGGAGTACGTGCAGCAGCCGCTGCAGCGCGTGCTCGGCGACGTGCCGTTCTTCAAGGGCCTGGTCTCGGGCGCGCCGGTGGGCATCGGCATCCTGTCGGCCGGCATCATCCTCGCGATCATGATCATCCCGTTCATCGCCGCGGTGATGCGCGACGTGTTCGAGGTCACGCCGGCGATGCTGAAGGAATCGGCCTACGGGCTCGGCTCCACCACCTGGGAAGTGGTGTTCCGCGTCGTGCTGCCGTACACCAAGACCGGCGTCATCGGCGGCATCATGCTGGGGCTGGGCCGTGCGCTCGGCGAGACGATGGCGGTCACCTTCGTGATCGGCAACGCGAACCAGCTGAACGGGCCGTCGCTGTTCGAGGCCGCCAACAGTATCACCTCGGTGCTCGCGAACGAATTCGCCGAGGCGAGCGAAGGCCTGCACCAGGCCTCGCTGCTGTACCTCGCGCTGGTGCTGTTCTTCATCACCTTCGTGGTGCTGTCGATGTCCAAGCTGCTGCTCGCGCAGCTCAAGAAGGGTGAAGGGGGCCGCTCATGAGCGCCGTGATCGATGCCGGCCGCCTGGCCAAGGCGCGCAGCCGCCGCCGCGTCAATGCGGTGGCCCTCACGCTGTCGATGGCCGCGATGGCCTTCGGCCTGTTCTGGCTGATCTGGATCCTGATCGAGACCTTCCGGCTCGGCGTCGGCGGCCTCACCTGGACGGTGCTGACCGAGATGACGCCGGCCCCGCAGGCCGAGATCGGCGGGCTGGCCAATGCGCTGTACGGCTCGCTGGTGATGGTGTCGCTGGCCACGCTGGTCGGAACGCCGATCGGTGTGCTGGCGGGCATCTACCTGGCCGAGTACGGGCAGAAGACCTGGCTGGGCAGCACCACGCGCTTCATCAACGACATCCTGCTGTCGGCGCCGTCGATCGTGATCGGCCTGTTCATCTACGCGGTGATCGTCGCGCGCTTCAAGACCTACTCCGGCTATGCCGGCGTGCTGGCGCTGGCGCTGATCGTGATCCCGGTCGTGATCCGCACCACCGAGAACATGCTGTCGCTGATCCCGCATGCGCTGCGCGAGGCGGCCTACGCGCTCGGCACGCCGAAGTGGAAGGTGATCTCCAGCGTCACGCTGAAGGCGGCCCGCGCCGGCGTGRTGACCGGCGTGCTGCTCGCCTTCGCCCGCATCGCCGGCGAGACCGCACCGCTGCTGTTCACGGCGCTGTCGAACCAGTTCTGGTCGAGCAACCTGTCGGGGCCGATGGCCAACCTGCCGGTCACGATCTTCAAGTTCGCGATGAGCCCGTACGAGAACTGGCAGAAGCTCGCCTGGGCCGGCGTGTTCCTGATCACCCTCGGCGTGCTCGCGCTGAACATCTTTGCGCGCGTGGTCTTCCGCAACAAGCACTAGAGAACCAGAAAGAACGACATGGACGTCAAAGTCGAACTCCCGGTGACCGAGAAGGCCAAGATCTCGGTGCGCAACCTCAACTTCTATTACGGCAGCTTCCATGCGCTGAAGCGCATCAACCTCGACATTCCCGAGAAGAAGGTCACCGCCTTCATCGGCCCGTCGGGCTGCGGCAAGTCGACGCTGCTGCGCACCTTCAACCGCATGTTCGAGCTCTACCCCGAGCAGCGCGCCGAAGGCGAGATCCTGGTCGACGGCGAGAACGTGCTGAAGAGCAAGCAGGATGTCTCGCTGGTGCGCGCCAAGATCGGCATGGTGTTCCAGAAGCCGACGCCGTTCCCGATGTCGATCTACGACAACATCGCGTTCGGCGTGAAGCTGTTCGAAACGCTGCCGCGCGTCGAGATGGACGAGCGCGTCGAATGGGCGCTCAAGAAGGCGGCGCTCTGGAACGAGGTGAAGGACAAGCTGGCGCAGAGCGGCTCCGGCCTCTCCGGCGGCCAGCAGCAGCGGCTGTGCATCGCGCGCGGCATCGCGATCAAGCCCGAGGTGCTGCTGCTCGACGAGCCGTGCTCGGCACTCGACCCGATCTCCACCGGCAAGATCGAGGAGCTGATCCACGAGCTGAAGAACGACTACACCGTCGTCATCGTCACGCACAACATGCAACAGGCGGCGCGTTGCTCGGACTACACCGCCTACATGTACCTCGGCGACCTGATCGAGTTCGGCGTCACGTCGGACCTGTTCATGAAGCCGAAGAAGAAAGACACTGAGGACTACATCACCGGCCGGTTCGGTTGAGCGGAGGAATCACCATGACGGACAAGCACCTTTCCACCCAGTTCGACACCGAACTCAGCGGCATCTCGACACGCGTGCTCGAGATGGGCGGCCTGGTCGAGTCGCAGGTCGCGCAGGCGGTCTATGCGCTGACCAACTTCAGCGGCGACATCGCGAGCGACGTGCTGCGCAACGAAGAGCGCGTGAACGCGATGGAGATGGAGATCGATCGCGACCTGTCGAGCATCATCGCCCGCCGCCAGCCGACGGCGCGCGACCTGCGCCTGCTGATCGCGATCTCGAAGACCATCGCCAACCTGGAGCGCGTCGGCGACGAGGCGGCCCGCATCGCGCGCACCGTGCAGCGGCTGATCAACACCGGCGTGTCGAGCCGGCTGCGCCTGCCGGTCAACGACCTGGCCTTCGAGGCCGAGCTGGCGGTGGCCCAGCTGCGCAAGGCGCTCGACGCCTTCGCGCGGCTCGACACCGCGAAGGCCCTCGAGGTGCTGAAGCAGGACGACCAGATCGACCAGGAATTCGACGGCCTGATGCGCAAGCTGATCACCTACATGATGGAAGACCCGCGCACCATCTCGTCGAGCATCGACCTGGTGTTCGTGGCCAAGGCGATCGAGCGCGTGGGCGACCATGCGAAGAACCTCGCCGAGGTCATCATCTACGTGGTGATGGGCACCGACGTGCGCCACAACTCGCTCGAGAACGTCGAGTCGATGGTGCGATGACGCGAACTGCTGCAAAGGGGATCCAACGATGAGCCAGGTGCTGGTGGTCGAAGACGAATCGGCAATCGCCGAGCTGATGTCCATCAACCTGCGCCATGCGGGCTACGAGGTGGTGGTGGCGGCGACGGCCGACGAGGCGCTGGTGCAGGTCGACCGCGTGCTGCCCGACCTGGTGGTGCTCGACTGGATGCTGCCCGGCGAATCCGGCATCACGCTCGCGAAGCGCTGGCGCTCGCAGCCGCGCACCCGCGAGCTGCCGATCATCATGCTGACCGCGCGCGCCGCCGAATCCGACAAGATCTCCGGCCTGGACGCCGGTGCCGACGACTACCTGACCAAGCCGTTCTCGACGCACGAGCTGATGGCGCGCATCCGCGCGGTGCTGCGCCGCAAGGCACCCGAGGCGCTCGACGCGGCGGTCGAGGTCGGCCCGCTGAAGCTCGATCCGGCGACGCGCCGCGTGTCGCGCGAAGGGCAGGAGGTTCGCGTCGGCCCGACCGAGTTCCGCCTGCTGCATTTCTTCATGACGCACCCGGAGCGCGTGCACAGCCGCTCGCAGCTGCTCGACCGCGTGTGGGGCGACCATGTCTTCATCGAGGAGCGCACGGTCGACGTGCACGTCAAGCGCCTGCGCGAGGCACTGAACCCGGTCAACTGCTCGCAGATGATCGAGACCGTGCGCGGTGCCGGCTACCGGCTGACGCAGCAGGTGCAGTCGCAGTCGCTGTCCGCGTGAACCTCCGGCCTGACACGGACCCGATGCGATGAACTGGCTGCTGCCGCGCTTCCTGGCCGGCGTCCTCGCGATGGCGGTCGGCGGCGGGCTCGGCCATGTGCTGGGCGAGATGGCGCATGCGCCGCTCGTGGGCCTGTGGCTCGGCACGCTGCTGGGGGCGAGCGCGGTCGCGCTGATCGACGCGGTGCGCGGCTACCGGCTGATGCGCTGGCTCAGCGGCTCGCTCGAGGGCTCGGCGCCGCGCGATACCGGCTTCTGGGGCGAGATGGGCTACCGCATCGAGCGCGCCGTGGTGGCGCGCGACCGCACGGTGAGCCGCGAGCAGGGGCGCCTGGCGCATTTCCTGTCGGCCATCGAGGCTTCGCCGAACGGCGTGCTGCTGCTCGACGAGAACGACCAGATCGAATGGTGCAATTCGGTGGCGGCCGACCACTTCGGGCTCGACCCGGTTCGCGACAAGCGCCAGCGCATCACCAACCTCCTGCGCGCACCGGTCTTCGTCAGCTACCTGCAGGCAGGCGCCTTCGAGCAGGCGGTGACGGTGCCCGACCTGCGCAACCGCGGCACCTTGTCGGTCTACATCCGGCCGTATGGCGACGGCCTGAAGCTGGTGCTGTCGCTCGACATCACCGAGCGCGAGCGCTCCGAGGGCATGCGGCGCGATTTCGTCGCCAACGTCTCGCACGAGATCCGCACGCCGCTGACGGTGCTGTCGGGCTTCATCGAGACGATGAGCAACCTGCCGCTGACCGAGGTCGAGCGGCGCCGCGTGCTGACGCTGATGGGGCAGCAGACGCAGCGCATGCAGACGCTGGTGGCCGACCTGCTGACGCTCGCGCAGCTCGAAGGCAGCCCGCGCCCGCCGAGCGACCGCTGGGTGGCCGTCAGCAAGCTGTTCGGCCAGGCGCAGGCCGATGCGAGCGCGCTGTCGATGGGGCGCCACCAGCTGAGCTTCTCGGGTGCCGACGCGGCCCAGCTGGCCGGCAGCGAGAGCGAGCTGATGAGCGCGGTCGGCAACCTGGTGACGAATGCGGTGCGCTACACGCCGGAAGGCGGGCGCATCGCGGTGAACTGGCGGGTGCGCGAGGATGGGGCCGGCGAGGTGTCGGTCAGCGACACCGGCCCGGGCATCGCGCGCGAGCACCTGCCGCGGCTGACCGAGCGCTTCTACCGCGTCGACGGCAGCCGCTCGCGCGACACCGGCGGCACCGGGCTCGGGCTGTCGATCGTCAAGCACGTGGTGCAGCGGCACGGCGGCGAGCTCGACATCCACAGCGAGATCGGCAAGGGCTCGCGCTTCTGCCTGGTGCTGCCGGCGGCGCGCGTGCGCTTCCTGGAACCGGCGCCGGATCCGCGGCGTGCAGCCCCTCTGATCAACGACCAGACGATGTCGTCGACCTAAGACTTCTGCGGCGGGGCAGTGCGGCGGTAGACCGCTGCCACCTCGTCGCTGTCCGACGGCCGCAATTCCCGCGTGATCAGCTGCCAGCCCTGCGGGGCCGGTGCCTGGCGGCGCAAGGTCTCCATCACGATCAGGAACTCGCACAGCGTGCGGTCGGGCGCCTGCGTCGCGTCGACGCGGTAGCCGCCGAAGTACTCCAGCGCCACCAGCTGCGCGCGGCTGAGGCCGGGCGCTGCGATGCACACGTCACTCGGCACATGGCGCGCAATGCGCGTCACCAGCGGCCGGTAGCTGCGCGCGTAGTCGAACAGCGGCAGCCCGAGCGTCATCAGCAGCGACCAGCACAGCGCGACGCCGCTGGCCGGCAGCACCAGGCTCTTCCACAGCGGATGGCGGTGCCGCCCGGTGCGCCACTTCACCAGCCACAGCCAGGCCAGCGTGGCGGCGATGGCGGTCAGCAGCGCCAGCAGCGAGAAGTTCGGGATGAAACCCGGTGCGAGCCGCGCGACGTTGGCGGCCGGCTTGGCCGGCACGCCGGTGTAGACCGACGCATAGACGACCCAGATCGCGAGCGCCCAGACGCTGAAGAAGAACACCGAGAACCAGTCCATCGCGGCCGAGGTGCCGCGGTGCAATGTGGGCAGCGCGAACGCCGCCAGCACTGCGAGCGGCGGCAGGCCGAGCATCAGCGCGCGGTCGGAGCCGCCCATCGCGAGGCAGGCCACGACGCTCACCAGCACGCAGCCGAGCGGCGCGGTGATGTGCCGGTTCAGCCACTGCGCGCGCCAGCGCCACAGCGTCCAGAACGCCAGCAGCCAGCCCGGCCACATGAACCAGACGAAGAGCTTGCCCAGGCTGACGAAATCGCTCGCCTCGACATACCCGTCGAGGCGCCAGCCCCAGGCACCGAGCAGCGTCGCGACGATGAGCCCAAGCACGCCGCCGGCAGCGATCCACAGCGTGAAGCGGCGTGCCGGCTCGTAGCTCGAGCGGCCGCAGACGATGCCGCCGGTGATGGCCAGCATCGCCCCGATCATCGGCGCGCCGCTGGCCGCCAGCGCCGGCAGCGCCAGCATCACCGCCGCCTTGCTCTGCCAGCCGCGGAACGGACAGGCCGCCAGTGCGTAGAGGAACAGCGAGACGCTGGCCAGCTGCGCGAGCTCGGGCGTGGTCTCATGGCCGAGCTGCAGCAGGCCGAGGCTCGCGATCAGCGCGAGCAAGGCGCCGTCGGCGATCGCGCGGGCATAGTCGATCGGGCTCGCCTCGCCGCCGAACGCGAACGGCACCGGTTGCGCCGCCTCGGTGCGCGCGAAATGGTAGGTGCTGTACCAGGTCAGCAGCAGCGTGACGCCCAGCAGCATCGTGAACGGAATGCGGGCCGCGAGCGGCTGGCCGAGCAGGCCGCCGAGCAGCTTGATGAAGACGGCGCCCAGCCAGTACGGCAGCAGCGCCGAATCGCTCGGGATGCCGGCGACGGTCGGCGACCACCAGCTGGTGCTGCCCTGCGCGATGTCGACCATGTAGCCGAAGGCCGTCATGTCGGCGGCCTTCCACGGGTCGCGCCCGAACAGGCCGGGCAGCAGGTAGGCCGCGCAGAACAGCAGCAGGGCCAGGCGCGGCAGGCGCTGGGCGGCACGCTGGGTGACGAGGGCAGGGGTGGGCGAGTTCAAGGAAAGTGGCGCAGGCTGTTCTCGGGACGGCGACGATGATGCAGCAACTTGTGCACGAAGTTCGTGCGCGCCAATGAAAAAGGCAGCCCGCAGGCTGCCTTCGCTTGTCTCGTCGAGAGACGGCTTACTTCGCCTTCAGGTGCGCAAACTTGTTGYGGAACTTCTCGACGCGACCGCCCAGCGAGTCGATGCTCTTCTGGGTGCCGGTGTAGAACGGGTGCGATTCGCTGGTGGTTTCCAGCTTGATCAGCGGCAGCTCACGGCCATCTTCCATCTTGATGGTTTCCTTCGTCTGGGCGCACGAGCGCGTGACGAACTTGAAACCGTTGGACAGGTCCACGAAGCAGATGTCGCGGTAGTTCGGGTGGATGCCTTCTTTGGCCATGAGAAACCTCTTCAGCGCTGTGATACCGGGAGCCACGCCAAACCACTTGGCGCACTTTCCGGAATGCGGAAAACCGCGGATTATAGCGTCGCCTGCGCAGGCATCAACCGCCGCGACGCATCATGTCGAAGAAATCGTGGTTGTTCTTCGTGGATTTCATCTTGTCGAGGATGAATTCCATCGCCTCGATCTCGTCCATCGGGTACAGCAGTTTCCGCAGGATCCAGGTCTTCTGCAGGATCTCGGGCTGCAGCAGCAGCTCTTCACGGCGCGTGCCGCTCTTGTTGATCAGGATCGACGGGTAGACGCGCTTCTCGGCCATGCGGCGATCCAGGTGGATCTCGCAGTTGCCGGTGCCCTTGAACTCTTCGTAGATCAGGTCGTCCATGCGGCTGCCGGTGTCGATCAGCGCGGTGCCGATGATCGTCAGCGAGCCGCCTTCTTCCACATTGCGCGCCGCGCCGAAGAAGCGCTTCGGGCGCTGCAGCGCGTTCGAGTCCATGCCGCCGGTCAGCACCTTGCCGGACGAAGGCAGCACGTTGTTGTAGGCGCGGGCCAGGCGGGTGATCGAGTCGAGCAGGATCACCACATCCTTGCGCATCTCGACCAGGCGCTTCGCGCGCTCGATCACCATCTCGGCGACCTGCACGTGGCGCGCGGCCGGCTCGTCGAAGGTGGAGCTGATGACCTCGCCGCGCACCGTGCGGACCATCTCGGTCACTTCTTCCGGCCGTTCGTCGACCAGCAGCACGATCAGGTAGATGTCGGGATGGTTCGCGACCAGCGCATGCGCCAGCTGCTGCATCATCACCGTCTTGCCGGTCTTGGGCTGGGCGACGAGCAGCGCGCGCTGGCCTTTGCCGATCGGCGCGATCAGGTCGATGATGCGGCTGGTGACGTTCTCTTCGCTCTTGATGTCGCGTTCGAGCTTGAACTGTTCCTTCGGGAACAGCGGCGTCAAGTTCTCGAACATGATCTTGTGCTTGCTCTCCTCGGGCGTCAGGCCGTTGACCCGGTCGACCTTGACGAGCGCGAAGTAGCGTTCGCCGTCCTTCGGGACCCGCACCTCGCCTTCGACGGCGTCGCCGGTGTGCAGGTTGAAGCGGCGGATCTGGCTCGGCGACAGGTAGATGTCGTCGGTCGAGGCCATGTAGCTCGCGTCGGGGGCACGCAGGAAGCCGAAGCCGTCGGGCAGCACTTCGAGCACGCCGTCGCCGAACACCTGCTCGCCGCCTTTCGCGCGCTTCTTCATGATCGCGAACATCAGCTCCTGCTTGCGCATGCGGGCGACGTTCTCGATCTCCAGCGCCTCGCCCATCTTGATGAGCTCGGAGACGTGGAGCGCTTTCAGTTCAGACAAATGCATGGGCAGGGCCCCTGGAAGGAAAGAGTGCAGGCAGGGTCCGAGAAGCCGGACCCGATTCGATCACTGCGACAAGTGGCGCGAGCGACCCGGCATCGGGTTGCAGGACAACTTGGCACCGCTCTCGCGACGACAGAAATGCTGGGGTTTTGAAACGCTGGAGTTTTGTGCCGGACCTACGCGCCGCTGCCGATGGCGGCTTTGGGCGAGGTGGCAATCTTCAGGTGGTGGCTTCAGTCCGTCCGGGGAGAACGGGGCCCGAGGCCACCACGATTCGGCGGATTATAGATGACCGTCGAGGAAGGCCGTCAACTGGGCCTTCGAAAGTGCGCCGACCTTGGTGGCGGCGAGCTGGCCGCCCTTGAACAGCATCAGGGTCGGAATGCCGCGGATGCCGAACTTGGCGGGCACGTCGCGGTTGTCGTCGACATTCAGCTTGGCGATCTGCAGGCGGCCGCTGTAGTCCTTCGACACTTCGTCGAGGATCGGGGCGATCATCTTGCAGGGGCCGCACCACTCGGCCCAGTAGTCGACCAGGACGGGCTTGTCCGCCTGCAGGACGTCGCTGTCGAACGACGCGTCGGTGGTGTGCTTGATCAGTTCGCTGCTCATGGGATTTGTCCTTGGACATGTGCCACCCGTCGCGAGTGGCAAGGCACAATGATTCTGACACAAAGCCCCTTCGCACGCGGCGCACCCCGACCTCACGGCCGCTATGGCTTCGATAGCTGCAACGCCCCCTCCTGGCCCCCTTGACCGACCTTGAAACCCCCGTGATCGCCACCATGCCGGCCGCCGCGCTCGACGGGCCGGGCCTCGTCGCGCAGCTGCGCGGCTGGATGGCGCAGCAGGGCGTCGAGGCGCGCGGCTGCGTGGTGCTGCTGCCGTTCGCGCAGCAACTGGCCGCGGCGCGCACCGCCTGGGCGCAGGCCGGCGGCTGGATGCCGGAGATCGAGACGACGCAGACGCTCGCGCACCGCCTCGGGCCGCCGCCGGCCACGGCCGAAGGCCAGATCAGCTTCGACGTGCACCTCGACCGGCTGGCTGCCGCGCGCCTGTTGCGCAGCCAGGACCGGCTGCAGGCCTGGGGCCGCAGCGATCCGCGCGCCTTCGACGATGCGGTGGCCGGCTTCGTGCGGTTGTCCCACGGGCTGGCGCGCTCGGCTGCGGCGATCGAGCCCTCGGCGCGCGAGGCCCACTGGCGCCACGCGCGCGCGCTGCTCGCC
>NZ_JBFUFQ010000052.1:0-31387 GCF_056403355.1 Rhizobacter sp. P2_H3
CTACGCGGACCTACGCGGACCGACTGGTGGCGCGCTACAAGCTTGCCGACTTCTCGGCGATGACCGACGAGGCATTGCTGGCCGAAGTGGGCCGCAAGCGCGGCGGCCTGCTGCCCGGTGGCCGCGTGAACATGCAGAAAGCCGCTGAGGTGGCGTTGAACGACTTCCGCAGCGGCGCCTGGGGCCGCGTCACGCTCGAGACGCCGGACGAGTTCGCGCACTGGCGGGCAGCCGGCATCGTGGCCGAAGAGACGCGAAAAGCGAAGAAGGAAGCACGCGGGAAGGCGTGACGTCATGTCGTCTTCCATGGGGAGCCTGGGACCGACGACGGCCAGCTGCTGCCGGTCGCCAAGGTCTGCTTTCAGGTAGGCTATCTCGATGGATCGAATACTTACCGTCCACGACTATTACGATGGCCCGCGTCTTGGCATCGCGGAATGGAACGGCGTGCCGCACATCTACGAAGCCGAGTTCGACCACAGCACTGATGAATACGGCGATACGTACTTCCTGTCTCCTGTCGATCCGAGTCTGCTAGGGCTGGTGATGGAGGACTGGGGCATCTGGCTTCGATGGGAAGCTGCGCGTAAACGAAACGAAGTTGCGGCAGAACCCCACGGAATTTTGGCTGTTGATGCAGAACGTAGCGCGGTGGTCAAAGCTGCAATTGGAGATCGGCTCAAAAGTGATCCCCTGAACCGAAGCCGCCTGAGAGCCAGGTTCAACCATGGGACGGAAGGCGTCATCTGGGAAGAAGCCTGAGCGCAATGCCCGCTCCCGGGTGGGCAGATCGAGAAATTGACCTGCGGCAACGGATCGCCTACCGCCGACAAGGCGCAGCAGCTGACTGACAACAATCGGCCACTTCCTGCCGCTCGCGGATGACTGCTGTCGAGCGAGCCGATAGACTTCTTGTTCAAGCCCCCTGGACGAAGCCGATTGAATCGGACGCGAGTAACCAAGACCATGCCTCACGCGCAAACTCGACGCCACACGGGGTTGACTGTATTTGTCGGCTTTGCCTCGTTCGTCGCCTTCACGCTCGCTGTGTCGCTTCTCGCCGGACTCCTTCCCGGCGAGGAAGCAAACTGCGTGAAGAGGTGCAGTGCGGTCGATCGGCGCGGAGAAATGGTGCCCGTCTTCTCCTCAGCACAAACGGCTGGCATGCGAGGCAAAGGGCCGAGCGAGTGTCGATGCCAATAGGGCCCTTCTCGGACGGAGGCCGATAACGCATGAATGCTCGACAAACTGTCGTGCTCGACGTTTTCGCCGACTACAACCAGTTCTATGTTCAGGACGGTGGCATCTTCCCCGATGCGCCGACCGACTGGACGGATGTCGATGTGGAACGAAGGGCGAAGGCTGCCGCGAACGTCTTGGTCATCTGCCCGCTTAGAAACACCACCGTACCCGTGACGCTGGAGGTTTTCGACTCCGCTCCGACGATTGACCTCGCTGGATACGATCACGTGATTCGGTGCTCCCTGGACTTGCCGACGGGAAACTTGCAGGTCCATGAATGCACGGGTGGCGAGGTCTACTCCCGAGCGGTGCCGCCCGGCACATACACGGTTCTCGCACTGTTTTCGGGGCTGAACTCCCTCAGCGAGAATGGGCTCGACGGAGAGGACTCGTACAGGCTGGTGATCTGGGCTTCGCGAGCGCCGGTGAGCTTGGAGGTTCTGAAGGCATGGCCGCTATGCCCCTATCGACATGAGCACGAGGACTGCTGAAGTCACCGCGGCGTGCGTGAGCTTCGTCTTCCTCTGGTTGGAGGTGGCTGCACTTTTTATTTGGCTCGCCCCTGAAAACCTACAGATCATCCCTTTTGTCGCGGTTGCGGCCGCGGCCACCGCGTGCGCTGCGTACTTCTGGAGGCATATGGCGGCTGAGGCCAAAATGGTGCCGTCCCCAGGCGCATGGCTCGGGATGTTTGCACTAGGAGCKGCCATTTCCTTCGCTTTCGTCGAGATGGACTGCGGCGGTTCGCTGGGATTCGTTGATGGATTGCCAACGTGCTCCCACGTCGGCGGCGGCATATCAATCGTATTCACCATCGGCGCGCTTGCACTCATGATCGCTTCTTTGCCGAATGCTCTTCGCGCCTGGTTGATCAGAATTTTTACCCGGCGGCTAGGTCGCACACATGAAGGCCAGCACCCTCATATGTGAGGGACTCGCGCGCTGCATCAACGTGCTTTCTGAATAACCGCTTCGCGGCACTGAGTTCGGCCGAACGAACTTCCGCAACGGGTCGACAGTGCCAGTTCGCGCAGGCGCGCGGCGGACGTTCAACCCCACCCCGATCCACTGGCGGCACAGCGCTTCGACAAGCGTCCGTCGGCGCCGCGTCGCTTGACCGATCGCTCGGCTCCCCCCAGAACGTCGCAGCGTCCGCATTGAGGCAGCAAGCGGCCGCTCGAAAGCTCGAAGCGACCGACCGCAACCGCTGCGCAGCAGGCAACCCCTGCTGAGAGCTGAGGGCGAGTATGTTCAGCCATGCGTCGAGGCTCCGAGGGACCGAGGAGAGTCGATCGTCGCGCGGGCATCGATGCAAAAAGACTTGGCTTCAGAGGGCAACTCTGGGTGTGCCGAAATTGCGTCAAAGATCGGCCTGGCCAATGCCTGAGCGGGTTCTCGACTCCGAGCCGCGACACCAGAATCCCTTTCTGGTTGGCTCCGCAGTGGTGAAGGCCGCAGCCTCCAGACGGGCTTGCCAGGAGTCGAATGCCTCAGGAGGCGACGGTAGGCAGGTGCTGGCGAATCGCGGGCCGCGCGAAGGAGTCGAGCCAGAGTCAGCCGCTGTGGTCGCCCAGCATCTCGCGCAATCGCGCGCGCCGGCGCTCCAGGTCGTCGATCTGCGCCTCGATGAGGGCCAGCCGCTCGCGTTGCGCCGACAAGGTCTGCTCGCAGGGCGTGGCGCCTTCGATCAGCAGCATGCAGCCGGGGAAGGTCCGGATCTCATCAAGACTCAGACCGGCGGCCAGGAGCCGTTGGATCTGGCGCACCTGCACGGCTGCGCCGGACTCGAACTTCCTGTAGCCGTTTTCTGCGCGCGAAGAATTCAACAGCTTCAGGGCGTCGTAATGCCGAATCGCCCGCGCGCTGATGCCGGTGAGGCGGGACAGTGCGCCGATGGTGAGTAATCCAACAGGCTTCATGGGGATTCGAGAACGACGGCTTGACCCTGACACGGATGTGAGGCTCGACAGTCAGCGCCCCTTTGTCTCATCAGGAGCAACTCCATGACCCTCTTGCCGTTCGGCATGCTATCTCGCGCGCTCGTGGCCGGCCTGCTTGCCCTCGCAGCGACTGCGATCAACCTCGCGTGGGCCGAGCCCCCCTCCAGGCACTACACGGCCRTCTCTTCGGATGGCGTGACCTTGTCGATCCAGGAGGCGGGCGACCCCGGCGGAACGCCTGTGATCTTCGTGCACGGCCTGTTGGGCAGCCACCTCAGCTGGCAGGCGCAGGTCGACAGCCCGGTACTGCAACGCTACCGCCTGATCACCTATGACCTGCGGGGCCATGGGCAGTCCGGCCATCCCTCGGCGCCGCAGATGTACACCGATGGGCTGCGGTGGGCGGACGACCTGGATGCGGTCATCCGCAAGTCGAAGTCCGGTCGGCCCATGCTGGTTGGATGGTCGCTGGGCGCTGCCGTCATTTCCAACTACCTTGCGAAGTACGGCGATGCGGACATCGCTGGCGTGGTCTACGTGGGCGGCGTCATCGAGCTGGACGCGGCGCAGATCCAGCCGCATCCCGAGGTTTATCGAGACATGAGTTCCCTGGACCTGCGCACTCGGCTCGATGCAGAACGCGCCTTTCTCACGCTGTGTTTCCATCGCCCGCCCGTGGATGAAGTCGTCCAACGCCTGCTGGCCAATGCTGCGCTGGCATCGTTCGACATGCAGCGTGTCGTGCACCGCATGACGGTCGATGCTGCGAAGGGGCTCCAGGGCGTTCGGAAGCCCATGCTCCAGATCTATGGCGAGTTGGACGCCCTGGTGCGGGCCGACGCCAGCGCCGGGCGTGCCCAGCAACTCAATCCATCGATCCGGACGCTCTTCTATCCCGACACGGGACACGCGCCATTTCTTGAATCGCCCCAGCGGTTCAACGATGACCTGGCAGGGTTCATCGCGAAGGCTCATCCCGCCGACCACTGAGTGGCTCGACGCTATCGAGCCCGCATCCTTGGCCGGAGGCGCACCGATGCAGACGCAACCCCGTCGAACTGCGGCGGGCCTTCGCAGGCGGCCCGGAGCCTGGCGCCGGCAGCATCCAACGCTTCGCCCATCATCGGGCGCTGCGACTCTTGTAGCCGCAAGTGACCGCGCTGCGCCAGGCGCCTCACGAGGGACTCATATCCATGGCGCATGACGATCTTCCTTCGGGCAAGGACCGGTCGACCGCTTCAGGCTGGTTGCGGTCGGTCAGAGCCTGTCGCCCGAGCGACCGCTCTGGCGGAGAGGAGACCTTCGTCGCGCAACGCGTTGGGTTCGTTCAGTCAAGCCCGAATGGACCGGGCTGCGTGCCGGTGCTGACCAAGCCGAACGGCCGCTCCTGCGAGCCGCGAAGCAGAGCTATCGACCCATTGCGGACCTTCGCATCGCCAGTCTCACGGGTGCATAGCGGTCACTCAGCGTCTGGCATGGCAGGCGCCCTGAGCCCAAAGTCGGAAAAGCGGCCAGTCGATGGAGGCGTGAGCCGCATTCCATCCCTACGAGGAACGTTTGACGATCAGAACGATGACGACCAGCGCGACCGCACCTGCATAGAACGCTACCTTGAGATAGCTGGGCGCGGAGGGCTCTGGACCAGGGAGATCGTTGTCGCCTAGCCAAACCGCCTGTTTCGCCGCGCCAGCGAACATGTGTGCCACAGCAGGGAAGAGTGCGAACGCAAAGGAAGGGACGACGTATGAGACGGCTCCAAGAATGACGGATGTTCCAAACACCCACACTGCGAAAGGAACGGAAGGGAATACTGAAGCAGCGGCGAACCCGATTGCTGGCACGAAGCCTAGAGCAAGTCCAACGAGCGCCGCCAGCAGGCATGCGCCGAGTCGGAAAGCGGCAGAAGGTGAGTCGTTCTCCACGTGAGTCCTTGCGTTTGGCACGAGAAGGTCGCCCCACCCGCCGGGCGAACTCTCGCCATGGATAGGTCAAGGCCGGAGGCTGAAGTATTGTGCGAGATCCTCGATGGACATTTCACCAACAGAGTAGCGATTGAGCGCGCCCGCATCAGTCTCTCCTTGCCACAGTCCAGTTTGGACCAGAGCAACTCTGAACTTCTCTGCCTCTTCTTCGGGTGTTGCTGCACGCGCCCCTCGACTCAGCGCCTCAGCCGTTGCCACAAGGCGGGACTGCACAAGCATCAGCTCAAGGTCGTCCGGCGTCATCGCTTTGCCTCGTTGATCTGGTCACTTCGGCATTCGCTGTGCGCTTCTGATCTGTTCATAAACAATCTTGGCGTTGTCGATCAGATCAAAGCGCGGGGACTGCTGTTGCGCTCCAGGCCAAGAAGGCGCTCCACCGAACATCGATCCGAACGGGCTTTGCGGGCCGAACGTAATCGATCCATTGCCACCGCGCCCCTCGGTCAAGGTGACGTCGGACAAGGTGTTCAGCGACAGCGATTTGATGGTGCGCGAAATGACTCCAGAGACGATCAGGACGCGATCCGAGGTCAGCGCGTAGTAGGTCTTCGACCTCTGCATGGCTTCGACGAAGAATCTTCCGATCACCATGTAGAGGCCGACCGCTACKAACGGTATGCCCCAGAGCACGAAGAATCCTGGGGCCGAGCCGGAACTGGCGACGCCAATCTCCCAGAAGATGGCAAAACCACACCACATGAGGCTGAATGGAATCGTGAAGACGTCGGAGCCGCGCAAAACGACTCCTTGACGCGGTCGACCCCACCAGAGGGCGTGCTCTCCAGGAGCAATCGCCTCACGAATTTCTTCCGGCAGTTCTGTCATAGGATTTCTATGTAAACGAGTAGCGGCGCCGAGTGATTGCCCGCCCGGCGATCGAGGCAAGCCTACCCGATAGCAGTCGCCGGCGACAGGCCGCACCTGGCCGGCTGGCGACTTTGGCTCTCAGCTCAGTGTCCCTCGCGCATCAGTTTCAACGCCATCGACCGGAATCCCATCGATCGTCCCTCGATACGAAACAGGTCGACGATCTCTCCAATATCGACAAAGCCTGAGCGCCGATACAGGCGGATCGCCGAATCGTTGGACGATAGAACCTGCAAGTCGATCCAGTCGAGAGCAGTCTGAGACGTTGCCCACTCGCGTGCATGCGCCAGAAGTCCGGCGCCGACACCCGTGCGGCGCCGCCCAGCGTCGACGCCCATGCCCAGAATGCAGCGATGGGACGTATGGGCTTCAGCTCGCGCGCGGAGATCAATATGGCCAATGATGCGGCCGTCGGCCAGGCGCGCAACCCAAGCACGTCGCCACCCAGGCTCGAACAGCGGCACGTCGAGTGCCTGCCGAAAGGCACGGGCGCGTTCGCCTTCGAAGCGCGAATCGGCTCTGGCCAGCGGCTGGAACAGTGGCATCCCGTCGCGGCCGTTGTCGGCGACATGATCGGCGAGGTAGGCTGCAAACGGATCAAAGGCATCCGAGTGCAGCGGCTCTATTGAGAACGTCAGGCTCATCGAGCGGAGTGTCTCATCCCAAAGTACGACATGGCGCGGCGCTATGCATGTCGAGTCCCTTCTGTCTGGAGGCATCGAAGTCGCTCAAGGTGTCACTCGAATGCAGACGCATCCGAAAGACAGGTCCTGGCCGATTGACGCCGGTCAGCGGCGTCACCAAACCCTCAGTACTTGACCGTGAAAGAGATTGCCCGTGACGAAGTCAGCCTCGTGAGAAGAAGTTCAGCCCTTGACCTGCGCGGAACCGCCAGGCCGCTTGAAAGAAGGGTTGGATGTCATGCGGACATTCTTCGCCCCAAAAAATACAGGAAGCATGTAGAAGATCGCTTCGTTCTTCCCCGGGCAGGTCGTCGAGCGCAAGCTCGCGCTGCCGGTGTTCTTGACCGACTTTCGCTTGTTCGGCGAGCCGGTGCGGCCAGGAAGCGCACCGCTGATGCGGCCCATCTGGTCCGCTGCTTCGCTGGAGCTTGAATCGCGCAGCATCGTGTCGTTCGACTTCGCCGCGTTGAACTATGCCGATCCGGCGCGCACGCGCTATCGGTACCGGCTCGAAGGGTTGGAGACGAGATGGAACGAGGCGGACAGCGCCCGGCGCAGTGCGACGTACACGATGCTGCCGACGGGCGACTACACGTTTCTGGTCCAGGCGCGCGGCGCCCGCGGAGACTGGAACGAAAGCGAGCTCGCGCTCAAGATCCGCGTTCCGCCGCCGTGGTATGCGACGTGGTCTTTCCGGATCCTTGTCGCCGCATTGCTGCTCACGACGCTCTGGCTCGCGTACCGCTTGCGCGTCCGCCAGTTGCACCGCCGATTCGCAATCGCACTCTATGCGCGGCTCGGCGAGCGTGCACGCATCGCGCGCGAGCTGCACGACACGCTGCTGCAGACCTATCAGGCGTCGCTGCTCTGGTTCCGTACGGCCCTCAACGCCCTGCCGGAGCGGCCGCTCGAAGCGAAACAGCGGCTCGAGCTCGCTCTCGATCGTGCAGAGTCGGCGATCGTCGAAGGGCGCCAAGCCGTGCAGGGCCTGCGCACCTCGACCGTCGAGGTCAATGACCTCGCCGAGGCGATCGCTGCGATCGGCGCCGACTTGACCAATGCCCATCCGGCGGCCAACGCGCCTGTCGCCAATGTCGCGGTCGACGGAGCGACGCGCAACTTGAACCCGCTCGTGCGCGAGGAGGCGTGGCGCATCGCCGGCGAGGCGCTGCGCAACAGCTTCCGACACGCCGACGCACGGCACATCACCGTCACGCTGCACTACGGCGTGCGGCAGTTCCGGCTGACGATCGTCGACGACGGCAAAGGCATCGACGCGGTGACGATCGCGGGCCAGCAGCCCGCCAGCCACTTCGGGTTGCCGGGCATGCGCGAGCGCGCCGGCATCATCGGTGGGCAGCTGGACGTCCGCAGCGCGATCGGGCGCGGCACCGAGGTGGAGCTCCGGGTGCCCGGACGCACCGCCTACGATGCGGCCGCGCACACTTGGCACTGGTGGGATGCAATCCGGCGCGAGCGCCCACCCGCGGAGAATGCCGACCGGTAGGGCATCAGCACCTGAGGCACGGATCAGTTCGTGCCGAGCGCGGGTTGCTGCTGAACGCGAAGCAGAGATCGAAGATGATCGCGTGGGCGAGCTGCCTCCTGTCAGCCGGGCACGGCCGGCTGCTTGAATGCATTTGGCCACAGCGGCCCGCTTGCCGCTTCGACGGCCCGGGAAATCTCCCCGCCCACCACCAACTCCCTGAGCGCTTCGATGTCCTCGCAGACCCAGCGGTCGCTGCCCAGCGACGCGGGTACGTGAGCCCGCACGGCTTGCCAGGCTGCTCTGCTTCCGGCACCAACGGGAAAGGCCGCCAGATCCCTCTCGGCCAGGTCCAACGCCTGTGTTGCCAGCAGCATTTCCACCGCAACCACCGTCTGCGCGTTCTGAACGACAGTGCGTGAGCGCCGGGCCGCAAAGCATGAATTGCTGATGTGATCTTCGGTGTTGCCCTTGGCCGGCAAGCTGGTCACGCTGGCGGGGCTGCAAAGCCCCATGTTCTCCAGAACCAGTGCGGTGCCCATGCTTTGGACACCAGCCAGGCCGGTGTTCACGCCGGCGCGCTCGGCGATGAGGCCGCCGGGCAAATCGAAGCTGCATGCGGGATCCACAAGCCGGGCACTGCGCCGATCGCAGATGGCGGCCAAGTCCGTGACAACCAGTGCCAGCAGGTCCATGGCCTGCGCGATGTACTGGCCATGAAAGTGGCCGCCCGACACGACCGCATAGCCGTCGCCTTCTCGAAAGATCAGTGGGTTGTCGGTTGCACTGTTCATCTCCGTCGCAAGGATCGTGTCGATGTAGTCGAGCGCATCGAGCACCGGACCATGAACCTGCGGCGCGCACCGCAAAGAGTAGGCGTCCTGGATGCGCGGCGCAATGGGCGGCGCATGGGGCGTTCCTGCCAACGTGGCGTCAAGCCCGGCTGCGCTGCGCAGGCGCACCTGCCGGGCGGGCTCGGTGCATCGCTGCGTGCCGTGCAACACGCCGCGCAGCGATGCGGCCACCGCGCGTTGCCCTGGATGCAAACGCGCCAGCATCACCCTGTCATCGAAACATGACAACTCTGCGCGCAACGCCTCCAGCGACAGGGCGAGCGAAATCGTTGCCTCGCCAAGCAGACAGCGGGCATCGTAGGCAGCCAAGGCCGCATAGGCGAGCGACGCCGTCGTGCCGTTGATGAGTGCCGTCGCGTCCTTGGCCTGGACATCGATCGTCGAGGGCAGGCCAGCTGCCCGGAAGGCATCTGCCGCCGGCATCACCTGTCCCTTGTATTCGACCTTGCTCCGGGGCAAACCCATCATGGCGCCACTCATCATCGCCAGGGGCGCCAGGTCGCCACTGGCGCCCACGCTGCCCTTGGTCGCCACCAGGGGCGTGATGCCGTGGTTGAGCATCGCCAGCAAACGGTCAACGATCTCCAACCGCACGCCCGAGTAGTTGCTTGCGAAAGCGTTGACGCGCAGTGCCATCATCGCTCGGACGACCTCCACGGGCATCGGTTCTCCCGTGCCGGCGGAAGCCGCACGGATCAGGTTGGTCTGGAATTCCACCACTTGATCCGCGTCGATTCGAACGCTCTTGAGTGCGCCGACACCGGTGTTGAACCCGTACATCAAAGGCGCGCTGTCGGTGAGCAGGCGACTGTCGATGTAATGCCTCGTTGCCTGGAGCAGGCTGCGCGACGTTGCTGCCAGCTGCACCGGAGCGTTGAACCGAGCGATGGCGATCAGGCCATGACTGTCCAGGTCGCCGCCATCAAGGACGACCAGATCTCGCGGCGTGCCCATCGTGCTCACTCCAACGGCGTCTTTGCGCCGTCCTTGTAGGAGTAGAGCGTGATCGCGGGCGCCTGCAGGTCGCCGGCTTCATCGAACCGGATTTCGGTCGTGACGCCCTTGAAGTTGGCTTCGACGATCCTCGGACCGAACTGGCGTGGATTGACCGAATTCGACCGCTTCATCGCATCCGCGATGACCAGGAAGCCGTCATAGGTGTACGGTGAAAACAGGATGTATTCCTTGGGAAACCGGGCGTCGTAGCGCTTCTTCCACTCCGCACCACCGGGCATGCTGGCCAGCGAGGCACCACCTTCGGCACAGACGACACGAGACAAGGCGGGAGCATTTCCGGCGAGCTCCGCGAGATGACTGGTGCAGAGGCCGTCGCCGCCCAGCAACCGCACGTCGCTCATGCCCAGCTGATGCATCTGGCGCAGCATGGGGCCAGCCTGGGCATCGCCGCCTCCGAAGAAGATCGCCTCCACGTTCTTGCCCTTGATTTTCGTCAAGATGGCTGAGAAGTCCGTCRCCTTGTCATTCGTGAACTCTTCGGCGACCACTTCGATGCCCGCAGCTTTGGCTCGCGCCCTGAATACGTCGGTTACACCCTGTCCATTGGCCGTGCGATCGTCGATCAGGGCGATGGTTTTGATCTTCAGGTTTCTGGCCGCGTAGGCTGCCACCCCCGCACCCAGCGCCTTGTCGCTTGCGAGCATGCGGAACGTGTTCTTGTAGCCCTGTTGCGTGAGTTTGGGATTGGTAGAGCCCGGACTCAGGAACGGAATCCCGCAATCCCGATAGACGCGGGATGCAGGGATGGCCGAACCGGAGTTTATGTGTCCGATGACTGCAGCGACGCCGGTATCGCAGAGCTTTTGCGCGGCGAGCGTTCCCTGGCGTGGGTCGCCGGCATCATCCTCCACCTCGAGTCGAAACTCGATGCGCTTGCCTGCGATGACCAACTTTCGAGCATTCAAATCGTCGATGGCCATGAATGCTGCATTGCGCGTGTCTTTGCCATAGTGGGCCATATTGCCCGAGGTGGGCCCCACGTGGCCCAGGCGTACGATTTCCACGGGTTGCCCTGTCGCATTCGCCATGCCGAAGAGAGATGCCAGAAGCGCTGGATATTTGACCTTCATGATGATGAATGGTTGGGTGGAGACGGAGGGTTGGCTGATTCCGTGCTTGCCGGCGGGCATTCCGTGAGGATGTTTCGGTTCTCGCGCCAGGCGCAGGGCCGCTGGCCACTATACGGGAGAGACCGTACCGCTGGTTATCGTGATCAGTGCTGCATATTGCAACGAAACTCTCCATGAGTTACTCGTTGTTGATGCGCAGCCGGCGGCATTTGAACCGGCGGCTCGGATCTCGATTGGCTTGCAGGAATATATTGAAATTGCAACCGTCCGTTATTCAGATTCGATCCGCTCAGAATCTGAAAGGCATGGACGGCTTTCGCCTTGCGAAGATTGCCGCGCACAGCGCCACGCAGCCAGGCTGCGCTCGCTGACCTCGCTATACCGGCCCAGGCGGCGGGCTGACGTGACCCGTCACCAGGGTGGTTCCGCCAGCGCGGACACAACGGTGCATCTTGTCGACATACCGTGCTCTTCGCGCCTCACATTGCATCGTTCCGTAGTGGTTCCCATCGAACCAGACGTCGTAGGCGTGATCCGGCAGCTCAACGTCGACGACGTCTCCCACCTTCCATGCAACGTACTTGGAAAGCGAGCCGAATCGCTGCTTGAGGTTGTCGATGACCGCGGCGGACTTGTCGACGACCGTCAGTTCGACATTGCATTCCATCAGCAGGACTTCGAGATCCGACCGGTTCTCCCCGCCGATGGCAATCACGGACAGGCTCGTCGGGCGAACCCCCAGGGAGCGGCCGTCCTTGCCGTCCTTGCGCATGGCCGTCGAGAGAGGTCCCCATCCTGGCGTGAAGGTGTGAGCGTGGGATCGCAGGAGGCTGGCTTTGGACTTCGGCAGCATGGCAGGCGTCAGGGGAACGTGAAGTTCAACGGAGCGACAGGGGCGGATGTGTCCACTGCCTGCGCTTTCGAGGTGCCGGAGGAGGTGGCCTCCACGCTGTAACGGCCTGCTGCGCCCGCGTCTGCGATGAAGTTCAGCAGCAGGGGGTCCGCGGCGTAGGGCGATGAGACCGGCGCACCGTTCGGCAACATCAGCTGGAAGCTGCCGTTGAGGCCGTCCACGATGCCGCTGCGGACCTCGACGGTGATGTTGCCGCCGAACGTCTGAAGGGCGCGAACCGTGGCCGATGCCGGCGTCACCGTTCCGGTCACCTGCCGGTCGGCGGGCGTGGAGATCGCAGGGGCGATCGGCAGCGCGGCACTGGCGACGTAGGTATACGCTGCCAGGGTCACAGGCACGCCTGTCGTCACCGCCGTCACATGCCCGGCGGCACTGACGACGAGGTCGTAGCTTCCGATGGGAACGGGGTACAGCACGAACTTTCCGGTCGTGTCCGGGGCGGTGGCCTTGACCACGATGCCGGCGCTTTGCACGGAGACTGTGGTGCCGGCGATCGCGAGGGACGGGTCGACGTAGCCGACCACCCGCTGTCCGGCATCGGACAACACCGTCGTCGCGGACAGGACAGGCTTCAGGTTGTAGCGGCCGGAGTTGCCGAGTCGAACGACGGACCTGCAGGCGTCGAAGTCGAGGGCGACGTCGACCACTTTCCCGGCGGGAACGTCCACGTCGAGGTTCAGCTTGAGCCCGGTCTGCTCGGCGCTCGGAGTCTCGAGCGCCGTCTCCTGGCCACCTGTCGGCACCACCGAATTGGCAAGCGGATGCGCCGCGTCGTTTGCCGCCAGCACCAGCCGAAGCTGGGTGTACCGGCCGGCCGGCAACGAGGTCTGGCCGAGGTCTTCCAGCACGCCGTTCGTGAGCGTCAGCAAGTCGATGCGACGGGCCGGCGACAGCACCACCTCCGACCAGCCCGCTTCGTCGTCACCCGCCGTCGGGCTCTTGTTCACCCGGACCCGCTCGATGGTGACATTCACAGAGTCGTACCCGCACGCCGGCGCATCGCCGATCGACACCCGCATCGTGCCCGCGTCCTGTCCCGTCCCGCCGATTCCGCCGCCGCCGCCACAGCCCGCGGCGATCAAGACGGATGCGACAAGGCTGGCGCCGGCGATTCTGAGTGTCTTCATGGTGTCGAACCTCGTTGCGTGTCGGGAGCCGCCAGCGGCTCCTCGAAGTAATAGATGCCCAGCCCGACGCGGGATCGCGGGACGGGTGGCTGCCCCGGCTCGTCGTCGGTGTCGTGTGCCGCGAGCCAGCTGTCCAGGGTCTCGAGCAGGGCTTGAGCCTTGGTGGCGCTGATCTTCCGGAACGCTCCCAGGTCGCGGGTCGGGATGCTGTCGTACATGACCTTGCGCTGATAGCGCGGGTCGGTCGAGCCGTGCTGGACGTTGTGGTCGATGGTGTCGATCAGATCGGAGGTGTCGCTCCCCAGGATGCTCAGTTTCTCCAGCACGCCGGCCTGGGGGACGTACGCGCGCTGCAAGGGCTCGATGAGGCCGTCCTCGCGCCGGCCGATCGCGCCGACGCGAAGCAGCTCATCGAGCACGGCCCGGGCAGGCATGTCGCCGCTGTGCCGCTTGACCAGCGTGGCAAAGCTGCGTTCGCCGTCGATGGCGACGGCCATGGGCTGGCCGGAGCCGTCGAGATAGTCCGGATCGCGAATCCATCCGGTGAGGACGCGGGCCGCGCGGTTGTACTCCTGCGCGGTGGTGGCGCTGTCAGGACCTTCGCTTTCCAGCAGGCGTTGCACATCCTTGCGAGACAGGCCCGTCAGGATCGATGCGCGGGAGATCGATGCCTTCTTGCCTGGCAGCGCGAACTCCTGGAGCGCCACCTCGACGTAGACGTGCTTTGCCAGCTCCTGGAAGGCTGCGAAGGGGATCGAATGGCGAAGCAGCAGCCGCACCAGGGGCCGCAGGACACGGGTGACGGCGCTGGCGACGGCGTTCTGCACGGCAGTCGTTGGATTCATATTTGGGATTTTTATCCCAAATCTTGTGGCCGTCAAACGAAATTCGCCTCCCGGGGCGGACCTCGCCCCATGAAGGAGTGAGCGGCCGTGGGTCGCGCGCTCAGGACAGCGGCGGCATCAGCACTTCGCCGTTCGGCCCCCAGTCCACGTGCGTGAGGCCCGGTTCTTCGGATTCGAGGCGCCGCCGCTCCGCCTCGAGCGCCGGCAGGCGGCCCTCCCGCACCCGCATGGCGTCGGCGAGCAGCGCCTCTTCCTTCGAGGCCTGCGCGTGCGCCAGCGCGGCCTTCACGCTGCCGACCAGTTCGTCGTCGCTCCACGGCTTGAGGATGTAGCGGAACACCTGGGCGTCATTGACGGCACGCACCAGCGTGGCGACGTCGGCGGAGCCGCTGACGATCATCGGCACCGCGCGTGGCTGCACCTCGCGCACCTCGCGCAGGAAGGCCACGCCGTCCTGCTGGGGCATGCGGAAATCGGACACCACCACGTCGAACGCATGCTCGCGCACGCGCGCCAGTGCGAGCCGGGTGTCGCTGAACAGCTCGACGCGGGCCAGGTCGCGCAAGGGCAGCCGCAGCACGCGTTGCAGGGCCGCGAGCACATGGGGTTCGTCGTCGACCAGCAGGATGGATGCTTTCATCAGGTTCTCCGGGAGGGCCGCACGCGCAGCTCGATGCGAATGCCTTCGCGTTGTTCATAGAGGCGGATGCGGCGGATGGTGTCGGCCGTCAGCACGTGGTCGGTCGCCAGCAGCACCGCGCCCTCGCGCGAGATCAGGTCGGCTGCCAGCACCATGCCGGGCTGCAGCGATTCCGTGGTCATCGACAGTGGCGCCGGCGGCTGCGGCGCGCTCGGCTGGTTGATGTGCAGGAAGACGTCCAGCACCTCGGGGTCGAACTGGCTGCCCCGGCCGTGCATCATCAGCGTTCGCACCTGCGCCGTCTTCAGCCCCGGCGCGCCCAGGTGGCCGTTCAGCAGGTCGTCGTAGGCGTCGGCCACCGCCAGGATGCGCGCGCCCAGCGGGATGTCGGCGCCGCAGCGGCCGTCGGGAAAGCCCTGGCCGTCGAAGCGCTCGTGGTGCGCGCGGATCAGCGTGGCCACCGGCTGCATGTCGTCCAGCGCCAGCAGCGACTGCTCGCCCAGGACGGGATGCTTGCGATAGGTCGCGAGCTCTTCGGCCGTCAGCTTGGGAATCGGCTTCGCGAGGACCTCGTCGGACAGTCCGATCAGGCCGATGTCGTGCAGCAGCGCCGCGACGAACACCGTCTGCGTGTCTTCGCCGTTGCAGCCCATCGCCTTGGCCAGCTGGCGCGTCGACTCGGCCATGCGGCGTCCGTGCCCCGTCAGCTGGCCGCCGCGCAGCTCGATCAGGTTGGAGAACACCTTGATCGAGGTCATGTAGTTGCGCTTGAGCTTGTCGTGCGCCTGCGTGACCTCGACGGTGCGTTCCTGCACGCGCCGCTCGAGCTGCGCGTTGAAGCCGCGCAGTTCCTCGTTCTGCGCATGCGTCAATGCCTCGAGGCGGGCCTTCTCGCGCTCCAGCCCCAGCCGCTCCAGCGCCTGCGCGACGGTGACCCGCAATTCGCCGTCGTCCCACGGCTTGTTGACGTAGCGGTAGATCTGGCCTTCGTTGATGGCGGCGATGGTCGAGTCGACGTCGGCATAGCCGGTCAGCAGGATGCGCATCGTGCCGGGCCAGCGCCGGCGGACCTGGCCCAGCAGCTGCGCACCGTCCATGCCGGGCATGCGCATGTCGGAGATGATCAGGTCGACCGGCTCGCTTTCCATCAGCGCCAGCGCCTCGCTCCCGCTGCCTGCGGTGACGACGCGGTACTGCGGGCCGCGCAGCGCGCGCTTCAGCGACGACAGGATGTTGGGCTCGTCGTCGACGCACAGGATGGTCCACGGGGCGGGCGCCGCCGGCACCGGCGCTTCGCCGGCGGGCGCGCACGGCGCGGTGTCGGGCAGGGCAGTGGCTTGCATCGCAGGTACCGGCTCAGTCCGCCAGCGCGGCCACGCGCTTGACCGGAACGCTGACGCGGAACGCGGTGCCGCGGCCGGGTTCGCTGTTCACCTCGATGCGCCCGCCGTGCTTCTTGACGATGCCGTAGGAGAGCGACAGGCCGAGCCCGGTGCCCTTGCCGACCGGCTTGGTGGTGAAGAACGGGTCGAAGATCCGCTTCAGGTTCTCGGCCGGGATGCCGCAGCCGTTGTCCGAGATGTCGACCCAGGCTTCGTCGCCCTGCGTGCCCGTCCTGATGGTGATCGTGCCGCGCTCGGCGCTGATGGCGTGCGCCGCGTTGACGAGCAGGTTCATGAACACCTGGTTCAGCTCGGACGGCAGGCACTCCACCTCGGGCAGTTCGCCGTACTGCTTGACGACGTCGGCCTTGTACTTGATCTCGTTGTTGACGATGTTGAGCGTCGAGTCGATGCCGGTGTGCAGGCTGACCCACTCCCATTCCTGGCGCGCGTCGACGCGCGAGAAGTCCTTCAGGTCCTGCACGATCTTGCGAACGCGCTGGATGCCGTCCTTGGACTCGGCCATCAGCGCCGGGATGTCGTCCTTCAGGTAGTCGAGCTCGATCTCCTCGCGCAGGCGCAGCAGCCGCGCCGCGACCGGGCTGCCGGCCAGCACGGGTTCGGCCTCTTCATACGCCTTGAGCATGTCGAACAGCTGCGCGAGGTATTTCTCCAACGTTCCGAAGTTCGAGAAGATGAATCCGATCGGGTTGTTGATCTCGTGCGCCACGCCGGCGGCCAGCTGGCCGATCGAGGCCAGCTTCTCCGACTGGACCAGCTTGTCCTGCGCGTCCGACAGCTTGCGGTTCAGTTCGGTGAGTTCCTCGTTGGCGCGCAGCAGCGCCTCGACCTGGGTAGGGGTGAGCTGGCTGGCAGCCACTTCATGTGCATCCATGGGTGTCTCCTAGACGGTCAGCGATTCGCGCACGCTGCGCGCCTGCCGCTCGGTTCGTTCGAAGGTGCGCTGGGCCTGCTGCGGCGTCAGGGCGATGCGCTGCCAGGCGTCCAGCGAGAGCGGCGGCACCATGTCTTCGTCCAGGCCCGACAGGTCGAGCGCATGGGTCATGTTGTCGGCCACGTGCACCAGGTCGGCCAGCGTCGCGCCGGTGTGCGCAGGCAGTTCGTGGTGGCAGCGGATCGCCTCGGCGATCGCCGGCGCGAAATGCCAGTGCTCGGCGATCAGGCCGCCGACCATGGCATGGTCGGTGTTCAGCATCAGCCGTTCCGCCTCGAGCGAGTGGATGTCGTGGCGGGCCGCCCAGTCGATGGTCTGGCTCAGCTCGAGCGGAAAGTAGGTGGCGAGCGCGAGGCGGCCGATGTCGTGCATCAGCCCGGCGGAGAAGGCCGCCTCGGCGTCCAGGCGCGTGGCGGCCGCCAGTTCCTGGGCGCAGAACGCGGTGGCCAGTGCATGGCGCCAGAAGCCGTCGAAGTCGAAACCGGTGCAGGCGGTGCGGTCGAAGCTGGAGATCACCACCGCGGTGGTCGCCACCGTCGCGACGGTGCGCAGTCCCAGGATGTTGATCGCATCGCGGATCGACGAGACGCGGCCGGTCACGCCGTAGAAGGACGAGTTGGCCAGGCGCAGCGTCTTGGCCGTCAGCGCCTGGTCGTGCGAGATCGTGGTCGCCAGCTCGTCGACGGCGACGTCTTCGCGCCGCAAGGCCGAGCGCAGCTCGACCACCGCCTGCGGCAGCGCCGGCAGCGTGCGCACCTTGGCGTGCACCGCATCGGGCTGGAGTGCGAGGTCCGGCGCCTTCATGCGTGCTCCTCGAGCCGGTACTGCTGGATCAGGTGGAACAGCGGGTGCAGGCGACCCTCCTGCAGCGACGCGCGAAACAGGTAGGCCAGGCGCTCGCGCACGTCGTCCGGACTCGCGATGCGCGGCGTGGCGGTGGGTGCGGCAGGACCGGCCGGCGGTTGGCCGGGGACCGTTGCCCCGTGGTGATCGTTCGACATGTCAGTTGTGCTCCCGTTCGAATTCGTTCGTGATGACGAGCAACCGGCCGCGCGAGGCGGTGTCGCTCATCGCGCGGCAGACGGCGCGGTAGGGCCGGCCGGCCAGCTGGAGGCGGTGATGGATGCCGTCGCCCAGCCGCAGGATGGCGGCCAGTTCGGCCGGCAGGGCGTCGTCGGCGTCGCTGCCGATCAGTGCCGGGACGTCGCACAGCAGGGCCTGCGCGTCGCGGTTGACGAAGGCGATCATGCCGTCGGCATCGATGCCGATGATGGGCGTCGGCACGTTCTCCAGCACGCCGCGCGCATTGGCGGCGCGGCTTTCCTCGAGGCTGGTCTGCTCGCGCTGGCGCGCCAGCAGTTCTTCCAGGCGCTGGTTGACGAGCGCCAGCTCGTGGTTGGCGCTGTGCACCTCGTGCGCCAGTCGCCGGTTCTCGTCGGCCAGGTCCTTCTGCCGGAACGCCTCGGCAACGTGGGCGCGCAGCCGTTCGTCGTCCCAGGGCTTGGTGAGGAACTTGTAGATCGCGCCTTCGTTCACCGCGTCGGTGATCGACTGCAGTTCGGTGTAGCCGGACAGCACCATGCGCACCGTGTCGGGGTACAGCTCCTTGGCGCGGCGCAGGAACTCGACCCCGGTCATCCCGGGCATGCGCTGGTCCGACACGATGACGTCGACGTTGACCTCGGCCAGGCGCTGCAGCCCTTCGGCGCCGCTGTTGGCGGTGACGATGTGGTAGCCGTCGCGGCGGAACAGGCGGCGCAGCGAGGACACGATGTTCTCCTCGTCGTCCACCAGCAGCAGCGTGCGCTTGCGCTGGCTGCGCGTCAGGAAGCGGTCCGGCAGCCGGTACTTCTCGCGCAGCATGCGCTCGATCTCGTCGGCCGGCACGGGCTCGCTGAAGAAGAAGCCCTGGATCATGTCGCAGCCGTTGGCGATCAGCAGGTTCAGCTGGCCTTCGGTCTCGACGCCCTCGGCGAGCACCTTCATCTGCAGGCCATGGGCCATCGTCAGCACGGCGCGCGTGATCGAGACGTCTTCCGGCGCCGCGGTCACGTCGTGCACGAACGAGCGGTCGATCTTCACGATGTCGATCGGCAGGGTCCGCAGCACGCCCAGGTTCGAGTAGCCGGTGCCGAAGTCGTCGAGCGAGATCTCGACGCCGATCGCCTTCAGCTCGCGCAGGATGCGCGACGCGTGCTCGACGTCGACCGTCAGCATGCTCTCGGTCACCTCGACCCCCAGGTGCGCCGGGTTGGCACCGGTCTCGAGCAGGATGGCGTGCAGGCGCTTGGCGATGTCGGGCTGCTGCAGCTGCAGCGGCGACAGGTTCACGTGCACGCGCAGCTCGGGCAGGCCGGCGCGGGCCCAGGCCGCCGCCTGCGTGCAGGCGCTGCGCAGCACCCATTCGCCGATCGGGATGATGAGCCCGGTCTGCTCGGCCACCGGGATGAACTCGACCGGCAGCACGTCGCCGAGCTCGCTGGAGTGCCAGCGGACCAGCGCCTCGACGCCGAGCAGCCGGCCGTCGGTGAGGTCGACCTGGGGCTGGTAGTGGAGTGTCAGTTCCTGGCGCCCGATGGCGCGGCGCAACGCGGATTCGAGCGTCATGCGGCGCACTGCATGCTCGTTCGCCTGCGGCGTGAAGAAGGCGATGCGGCTCGCGCCGCTGTCGGTGTGCAGGCGCGCCGTCTGGGCGCATTCGAGCAGGCGATGGGCGTTGTCGGCGTCGCCCGGGTAGGTCGCGATGCCCACCGAGCAGCTCAGGTACACCTCGGTCTTGCCGACGCTCTCGGGATGGCGCAGTCCGTCGAGGATGGCGCGCGCGCGTTCCAGCACCGCGTTCTCGTCGTCGGCGAGGGAGGGGTCCAGCAGCACCGCGAACTCGCCGCCGCCCAGGTGCGCGAGCGTCTCGTCGCTCTTGCACAGGCCCGACAGGCGGGCTGCGACGGCCATCGCGAGGGTGTCGCCGGCGCCGAAGCCCATCGTCTCCTCGACCTGATCGACCTGCGCGACGTTCAGCGACAGCAGCGTGAAGCGGCTGCCGTCCCATTGCGCCGCATGGGCCGCGGCGTCGACGCGGTCGAGCAGCAGCACGCGGTTGGGCAGGCCGGTCAGCTCGTCGTAGTTGGCGAGCTCCTGGATGCGGCCTTCGGCCTCGCGCTGCGCGGTGATGTCCTGCAGGATGATGACGCCGCGCAGCGATTCGCCATCGGTGCCGACGTCGACGATGCCACGGTGCAGCACCACCAGCCGGCTGCCGTCGGCGCGCAGCAGCCGGTGCTGGAATTCGAACGGATCGCCGGGGGCCGCACCGCGCCAGATCGACATCACGTAGCGGCGTTCGTCGCGCGGGAGCCAGCGCAGCGCGGCGGAGATCGACAGCGTTCCCGGTTCATGCGTCTCGCCCAGCAGCGCATAGGCGCCGGACGACAGCGTGGCGCGCCGGCACGCCAGGTCGATCTCCACCGAGCCGCTGCGGCACAGCAGCTCGGTCTGCGCCAGCATGCGCGCACGCCATTCGGACAGCTCGCGTGCGTGCTGGATCTCGCTGACGTCGCTGAGCGTCACCAGGTCGGCCTCGCGGCCTTCGAAGTCGATGCGGCGCCCGAACACGCGGGCGACGAACACGCTGCCGTCGGCGCGCACGCAGCGGATGTCGTAGGCCGTGCCGGCGACGCCGGCCATGCGCTGGCGGATGTGCTCGGCCACGCGGCCCACGTCCTGCGGGTGCACCACGGTGGTCGCGGCCATGCCGAGCAGCTGGGCTTCGGTGTAGCCCAGCAGCTCCACCACCTTCGGGTTGACGTAGCGGAAGCGGCCGTCCTGGATCAGGAACACGCCGACCTGCGCCTGCTCGAGGAACTCCTGGTAGGCCTGGGACGCCAGCGGGGCGCGGCCTGGCGCAAGCGCGGCGTCGGCGACGGCCAGTCGTTCGGCAGCGGCGGGGGGTGATGACACGATGACAGTCTCCATCGAAGCGATGCAAGGGCGTCTCTGTCGAACGCTTGCCCGGATATCGACGTGCAGGGGGACCGGCTTGAGCGCGGGGCGGCGCGAAACGGATTTGTGTCGAACAGTTGGCAGCGGCGGGGGTTTACCCTGCCGGATGAAGGCCTGGCGCAGCACCTTCTGGACGAAGTCGCGCGCGGTGGTCTTCTCGCAGGCATCCTGGCCGTCCACGGCCTCGGTCGCGGTGCAGCCGAGCGTCGGCTCCAGGACGTCTTTACGCCGTCTTGATGCGCAGCACCCGAATCCATATACCGATTTGATGCGCCCGTCCCTACGCTCCTGGACATCCGAATCACCGTCGTGAGGAGTCCATGGACCTTCTGTTTCTGGGAGCCGTCGCCCTGATGTTCATCGCCATCGTCGGCATGGCCATCGGCTGCGACAAGTTGGGAGCACGCACATGAGCTGGCTGTATGGGCTGGCCGGCCTGGCATCGCTGGGCCTGCTCGTGTACCTCGTCTTTGCATTGCTGAAGGCGGAGGACTTCTGATGAACTCGCAAGCCTGGATTCTTCTGGTGGCCTTCCTGGTCATCCTTGCACTGCTGGCCTGGCCGCTGGGCCGCTGGCTGGTCGCCGTCGCCGAAGGCCGCTTCCCGCGCTGGTTCGCGCCGTTCGTGAAGGCGGAACACGGCCTGTACCGACTGGCCGGTGTCGATGCCGGCAGCGGCATGGGCTGGCGCCAGTACGCCATCGCGCTGGTGGTGTTCAACCTGCTCGGCGTGCTGGCCGTCTATGCGCTGCAGCGCCTGCAAGGCGTGCTGCCGCTCAACCCGCAGGCGATGGCCGCGGTCAGCGCCGACTCGTCGTTCAACACCGCGATCAGCTTCGTCAGCAACACCAACTGGCAAGGCTATGCCGGTGAGTCGACGATGAGCTACCTCACGCAGATGCTCGCGCTGACGGTGCAGAACTTCTTCTCGGCCGCCACCGGCATCGTCGTCGTGATCGCGCTGGTGCGTGGCTTCGCGGCCCGCTCGTCGGCGTCGATCGGCAATTTCTGGGTCGACATCACGCGCGTCACCGCCTACATGCTGGTGCCGCTGTCGCTGGTGTTCGCGCTGGTGCTGGTCGGCCAGGGCGTGATCCAGAACTTCGGCGCCTACCAGGACGTGACGACGCTGCAGGCCGCGCCGCAGTCGATCGCGATGGGCCCGGTCGCGTCGCAGGAGGCGATCAAGATGCTCGGCACCAATGGCGGCGGCTTCTTCAACGCCAACTCGGCGCATCCGTACGAGAACCCGACGCCGTTGAGCAACCTCCTGCAGATGCTGGCCATCTTCCTGATCCCGGCCGCGCTGGTATTCATGTTTGGCCGCCTGGTCGGCGACATGCGCCAGGGTTGGGCGGTGCTGGCCGCGATGACGGCGATCTTCGTCGTCTCGGTGGTCGTCGTCACCGCACAGGAACAGCAGGGCAACCCGCTGCTCGCGCAGCTCGGTGTCGACCAGGCGGCCAGTGCCACGCAGCCGGGCGGCAACATGGAAGGCAAGGAGGCGCGCTTCGGCATCGCCGCCACCGGTCTGTTCGCCGCCACCACTACCGCCGCCTCGTGTGGCGCGGTGAACGCGATGCATGACTCGTTCACGCCGCTGGGCGGCATGGTACCGCTGGTGCTGATGCAGCTCGGCGAGGTCGTCTTCGGCGGCGTCGGCACCGGGCTGTACAGCATGCTGATCTTCGCGATCCTCGCGGTGTTCATCGCCGGGCTGATGATCGGCCGCACGCCCGAGTACCTGGGCAAGAAGATCGAGACCTACGAGATGAAGATGACCTCGATCGCGATCCTGGTCACGCCGATCCTGGTGCTGGCCGGGGCCGCGGTCGCGGTGCTGGCCGATGCCGGCAAGGCGGGCATCGCCAACCCCGGCGCGCACGGTTTCTCGGAGATCCTCTACGCCCTCACGTCGGCCGCCAACAACAACGGCAGCGCCTTTGCGGGCCTGTCGGCGAACACGCCGTTCTACAACACGCTGCTGGCGGTGGCGATGTGGTTCGGCCGCTTCGGCGTGATCGTGCCGGTGCTGGCGATCGCCGGCTCGCTGGCCGCGAAGAAGCGCCTGGCCGTCACGGCCGGCACGCTGCCGACGCATGGCCCGCTGTTCGTCACCCTGCTGATCGGCAGCGTGCTGCTGGTCGGCTTGCTCAACTACGTGCCGGCGCTGGCCCTCGGGCCGGTGGTCGAGCACCTGATGTTGTGGAATCCGCAATGACAACCGTCAAGAATTTCTCGATGTTCGACCCGGCGCTCGTGAAGCCGGCCATCGCCTCTGCGTTCGGCAAGCTCGACCCGCGCGTGCAGTGGCGCAACCCGGTGATGTTCGTCGTCTACGTCGGCAGCATCATCACGACGCTGCTGTGGGTGCAGGCGCTCGGCGGCCAGGGTGAGGCGCCGCAGGGCTTCATCCTCGCCGTGGCCTTGTGGCTGTGGTTCACCGTGCTGTTCGCCAACTTCGCCGAGGCGCTGGCCGAGGGCCGCAGCAAGGCCCAGGCCTCATCGCTGCGCGGCATGAAGCGCAAGACGATCGCGAAGAAGCTCGAGCGGCCGTTGCACGGCTCGGCCTGGCATCCGATGGAAGCCGATGAACTGCGCAAGGGCGCCGTCGTGCTGGTCGAGGCCGGCGACGTGATCCCGCTCGACGGCGAGGTGATCGAAGGCGTGGCCTCGGTCGACGAGAGCGCGATCACCGGCGAATCGGCACCGGTGATCCGCGAATCGGGTGGCGATTTCGCGTCGGTCACCGGCGGCACCCGCGTGCTGTCGGACTGGCTGGTGGTGCGCATCGGCGTCAACCCCGGCGAATCCTTCCTCGACCGCATGATCGCGATGGTCGAGGGCGCCAAGCGCCAGAAGACGCCCAACGAGATCGCGCTGACCATCCTGCTGGTCGCGCTGACCATCGTGTTCCTGGTCGTCACCGTGACGCTGCTGCCGTTCTCGATCTTCAGCGTCGAGGCCGCGCGGGTGGGCAACGTCGTGGGAACGCCGGTCACCATCACCACGCTGATCGCGCTGCTGGTGTGCCTGATCCCGACCACCATCGGTGCGCTGCTGTCGGCGATCGGCGTGGCCGGCATGAGCCGCATGATGGGTGCCAACGTGATCGCCACCTCGGGCCGCGCGGTCGAAGCCGCCGGCGATGTCGACGTGCTGCTGCTCGACAAGACCGGCACCATCACGCTGGGCAACCGGCAGGCCTCGGTGTTCCTGCCCGCGAAGGGCGTCAGCGACAAGGTGCTGGCCGACGCGGCGCAGTTCTCGTCGATGGCCGACGAGACGCCGGAAGGCCGCAGCATCGTCGTGCTGGCGAAGCAGAAGTTCAACCTGCGCGAGCGCGAGCTGTCGGGCCACGGCATCGCGTTCGTGCCGTTCACCGCGCAGACGCGGATGAGCGGTGTCGACATGGACGACGGCAGCGGCACGGTGCGCTCGTTGCGCAAGGGCGCGGGCGATGCGATCCGCCGGCATGTGGAGTCGCTGGGCGGCAGCTTCCCGGCCGACGTGCAAGCCACCGCCGACGAGGTGGCGCGCAAGGGCAGCACGCCGCTGGTGGTGGCCGACGGGGCCCGCGTGCTCGGGGTCGTCGAGCTGAAGGACATCGTCAAGGGCGGCATCAAGGAGCGCTTCGCCGAACTGCGCCGCATGGGCATCAGGACGGTGATGATCACCGGCGACAACCGCCTCACCGCAGCCGCCATCGCGGCGGAGGCCGGCGTCGACGACTTCCTCGCCGAGGCCACGCCCGAGGCCAAGCTGAAGATGATCCGCGACCACCAGGCCGACGGCCGCCTGGTCGCGATGACCGGCGACGGCACCAACGATGCGCCGGCCCTCGCGCAGGCCGACGTGGCGGTGGCGATGAACACCGGCACGCAGGCCGCGAAGGAGGCCGGCAACATGGTCGACCTCGACAGCAACCCGACCAAGCTGCTGGAGATCGTCGAGACCGGCAAGCAGTTGCTGATGACGCGCGGCTCGCTGACCACCTTCTCGATCGCCAACGACGTGGCCAAGTACTTCGCGATCATCCCGGCCGCGTTCGCGACCACCTACCCGCAGCTTGCCGCGCTCGACGTGATGCGGCTCGCGAGCCCGTCGTCGGCCATCCTGTCGGCGGTGATCTTCAACGCGATCGTGATCGTGTTCCTGATCCCGCTGGCGCTGAAGGGCGTCAAGTACCGCGCGATCGGCGCCGCCGCGCTGCTGCGCCGCAACGTCCTCGTCTACGGGCTCGGCGGGCTGGTGGTGCCGTTCATCGGCATCAAGCTGATCGACCTGCTGCTGTCGGCCGTGCACCTCGCCTGAAGGATTCGACATCATGACTTCCGCTGTTTCCACCCTCCTTCGTCCGGCCCTGGTCGTGTTCGCGGTGCTGACCGCGCTGACCGGCGCCGCCTACCCGCTCGTCGTGACCGGCCTCGGCCGCGTGGCCTTCCCCGAGGAGGCCGCCGGCAGCCTGATCACGCGCAACGGCAAGCCGATCGGCTCGTCGCTGATCGGCCAGAACTTCAGCGATCCCAGGTACATCTGGGGCCGTCCGTCGGCGACCGCGCCGACGCCCTACAACGCGACGGCCTCCAGCGGCTCCAACCTGGGGCCGTTGAACCCGGCGCTGGTCGACGCGGTCAAGGGCCGCATCGAGGCGCTGCGCGCTGCCGATCCCGGCAACACCGCGCCGGTGCCGGTCGACCTGGTGACCGCATCGGGCAGCGGGCTCGACCCTGAGCTGAGCGTCGCGGGTGCACTCTTCCAGGCAGCACGTGTCGCGAAGGCGCGCAAGCTGTCGCCCCAGCAGGTGCAGGACCTGATCGAGCAGCACACCGAAGGCCGCTGGCTCGGCTTCCTCGGCGAGCCGCGAGTCAACGTGCTGCGCCTGAACCTCGCGCTCGATGCTGCACGCTCCTGAGCCTCGGCCGGGCCCCGGCCTGGATGGATCCGCTATAAACGCGCGGTTGAGACCCCTCGGTACAAGAGTGAACAGCAACGGAAACCGTCAGGGCCTCGGCCTGCTGACCCTCGGGGCTTTGGGCGTCGTCTACGGCGACATCGGCACCAGCCCGCTGTACACGATGAAGGAGGTGTTCCACCCCGCCAGCGGCGTCCCGCTGGACGCGCCGGACATCATCGGTGCGGTGTCGGTGATCTTCTGGGCGCTGATGGTGGTGGTCACGCTGAAATACGTGATCCTGATCCTGCGTGCCGACAACCGGGGCGAGGGCGGCATCATGGCGCTGACCGCGCTGGCGGCCGGTGGGACACCGACGCGTCGCACCTTGCTTCTGTTGACCGGTGTCCTGGGCGCCGCGCTCTTCTATGGCGACAGCGTGATCACGCCCGCCATCTCGGTGCTGGGCGCGGTCGAGGGGCTGGAGGCGATCACGCCCACCCTGAAACCCTACGTCCTGCCCCTCTCGATCGCCATCATCGTTGCGCTGTTCATGGCCCAGCGCTTCGGCACCGAGGCGGTCGGCAAGCTGTTCGGCCCGATCATCAGTGTGTGGTTCTTCGTGCTCGCACTCGTGGGTGTGCTGCAGATCGTGCAGCAGCCGGGCATCCTGGCGGCACTGAACCCGTTGGAGGCGGTGGCGTTCCTGCAGGCGAGAGGCTGGCACCTGTTCCTCGTGATGGGCTCGATCGTCCTGGCATTGACCGGTGCAGAAGCGCTGTACGCCGACATGGGGCACTTCGGGGCACGCCCGATACGCATCGCGTGGACGGGCTTGGTGCTGCCGTCGCTCGCGCTGAACTACATGGGGCAGGGGGCCTTGCTGATGCGCGATCCGTCGGCGCTGGAGAGCCCGTTCTACCGGCTGTTCCCGCAGGCCTGGCTGATCCCGGCGGTGCTGCTGGCCACCGCGGCCTCGGTGATCGCATCGCAAGCCGTGATCTCGGGTGCGTACTCGATGACCAAGCAGGCGATCCAGCTCGGGTTGCTGCCGCGCATGCGCGTGCTGAACACCTCGGAGAAGGAGGCGGGGCAGATCTATGTCCCCACGGTGAACTGGACCGTGATGGTGGCCGTGCTTCTCGCCACGGCAGGTTTCGGCAGCTCGTCGGCATTGGCTTCTGCCTATGGCATCGCCGTCACGGTGACGATGTTCATCACGACGCTGCTGACCTTCTTCGTCGTTCGCTACGTCTGGCGGTATTCACTGGCGGTCGCCGTTGCCGCGACGTCGGCCTTCCTGGTGGTCGACGCCGTGCTGGTGATCTCGTGTTCGCTGAAGATCCTGCAAGGCGGCTGGTTCCCGCTGGTGATGGGGGCAGCGATCTTCGCCGTGATGGCGACATGGAAGCGAGGTCGTGAGCTGTTGATCGAGCACATCCGCCGTGACGACCCGGAGCTGATGCCATTCATCACCGCGCTGGCGCGAGACGACACGGCGCATCGCCCGCCGCGCACCGCGGTCTATGCGGTGGCCAACCCCGACACGGTGCCGCAGGCGCTGATGCACAACCTGAAGCACTACCAGGTGCTGCATGAGCAGAACGTGATCCTGACGGTGAAGTTCGAAGAGGTGCCGCACATCGGCGATGCCGAGCGCATCGAGCTGACGCCGCTGGTCGAAGGCTTCTGGCGAGTGCAGGTGAGCTACGGGTTCATGGACCAGCCGGACATCCCGCGCGCCCTGGCCCACTGTTCACTGCACGGCCTGTCGATCGAGCCGGGTGCCACGTCGTACTTTCTGAGCCGCGAGATCGTCGTCCCGACCCAGGGAGCGGGCATGGCGCACTGGCGTGAGGCGCTGTTCGCGGCGATGTCGCGCAACGCCGGCAGCGTTGCAGACTTCTTCAAGCTGCCGCACAACTGCGTCGTCGAGCTGGGCACGCGGGTGCAGATCTAGCCTCGCTGGCACCCGGGCAGCGGTTCGCATATGCATGCGCGGCAGCGCGCGCATCGCCAGCGGCTAAGCTTCACGCCCATGTCCGCACCGATCTCCGCCGCCACGCCGCACCGGCACCTGGACGTTCGCCACGCGGTGTCGGTGTGCGTCGGCATGGTGATCGGCGCCGGCATCTTCAAGACCTCGCCGATGGTCGCCGCCAGCCTGGCGAGCGACACCGCGCTCTACCTCGTCTGGGCATTCGGTGGCGCTCTGTCCTTCGTCGGCGCGCTGTGCTTTGCCGAGCTCGCGGCGGCGTTCCCCGACGCGGGCGGCGACTACCACTTCCTGCGCCTGGCCTTCGGGCCGCGCACCGGTTTCCTGTTCGCCTGGTCGCGCTTCGCGGTCATCCACACCGGCTCGATGGCGCTGCTGGCCTTCGTGTTCGGCGACTACCTTGCGCAGGTCGTGGCGCTCGACCGCCTGCTCGGCCCCGGCCTGGGCGCCTACGGCAGCGCCCTGTTCGCGGCGGGTGCGATCGTGGTGCTGACGGCGTTGAACCTGCGCCATGTACGCATCGGCCTGGGCACGCAGGTCGGGCTGATGTCGCTGGTGATCGCGGGGCTGCTTGCGCTCGGCGTCGCGGCGCTGTGGCTGTGGGGGCAGGGCATTGCGCCGGCCACGCCGCTGGCCGCGCCGTCGCGCGACGGGCACGTCGAGATCGGTACCGCCTTCGTGTTCGTCTTCCTCGCCTACGGCGGCTGGAGCGACGCGGCCACGCTGTCCGCCGAGATGCGCGACGACCGGCGCGGCATCGTCCATGCGCTGCTGCTGGGCCTGGCGACGGTGACGGCGCTGTACCTGCTGGCCAACGCGGCCTACCTGCGCGGCCTGGGGCTGGAGGGGCTCGCGCGCAGCGACGCGCCGGCCGCCGACCTGATGCGGCTGGCCTTCGGCAGGCCGGGCGAGCTGCTGATCGTCAGCGTGGTGGCGCTGACCTCGGTCACCGTGATGAACGCGACGCTGGTCGCCGGCGCGCGCACCACCTGGGCGGCGGCGCGCGACCTGCAGCAGGCGCGGTTGATCGGTGGAGCGCTCGGCGAACGGCTGGCGCGGTGGGATCTCTCGCGCGGCACCCCGCCGGCGGCCATCGCGGCGATCGGCCTGGTGGCCGTGGCGCTGGTGGGCCTGGGCACCGTCACGCGCGGAGGCTTCGCGACCATGGTCGACTACCTCTCGCCGGTGTACTGGGGCTTCCTCACGCTCAGCGGCAGCGCGCTGCTGGTGCTGCGGCGCCGGTACCCCGAGGTGCCGCGGCCGTTTCGCGTGCCGCTCCATCCGTGGCTGCCGCTGGCCTTCTGCGCCTGTAGCGTCTACCTGCTCGTGGCGAGCCTGCAGTACGTGAAGGCCGGCGCACTGGCAGGCGTCGGCGTGCTGGCGCTCGGTGGGTTGCCGCTGCTGCTGCGCCGTGCGCGCCGATGGAATTGATCAAGGTCGTCTTCAGTGCCGTTTTTGGCGCCACGCTGATCGCGGTGGCCTGCCTCGGCAGCTGCATGCTGGTCGATGGGCTGGTGTTTCCGCGAGGGCCCTCGGGGCGGATGACCATGGAGGAAAAGTGCTTCAAGGCGGGCTGGGAGAAGGACGGCTGGCTGCGCGGGAGAAAGCAGGCGGAGTGCGAGCGGTGGATCGCCGCGGGCAGGCCGAAAGACTGGAAGTAGCAGGCCGCGCGCCGGGCTTTGTTATCGTCGTGGATTGCGGCCCGACGAGGCCGCCTATGAGGAGGACCCCATGACCGAACCCACCGCGGTGCCTGCCGCTGTCACCGACGGCGCCCCTGTCGCCACCCCTGCCGTTGCGCAGACACCCCGCGCGCTGGCCGAATCGATGCCGCTCGTCCAGTCCGGCGCGCGCTGGTTCTGGTGGATCGCCGGCCTGTCGGCGGTGAACGTCGGCATGCAGCACTCGGGCAGCGACACCCATTTCGTCGTCGGACTGGGCATCACCAGCCTCATCGATGCGCTGTTCTCCGGGCTGCCGGTTGTCAGCCTGCCGCTCGACGCGCTGGTGCTGGCCTTCTTCTTCGCGATGGGCCTGATGGCGCAACGCGGCAGCATGCGGGCCTTCTACGTGGGGGGCGCCGTGTACGCCCTCGATGGGGTGCTGTACCTCTTCATGGCCGACTGGATGCCGGTCGGGTTCCACGTGCTGGTGCTGTTCTTCATCGGCAAGGGCGCGCTGGCCTTGCGCGACGCGCTGCGGGCGCAGCCGCCCGCTTCGCCCGTGGCGGCTACATGAAAAAAGCCGCCCCGAAGGGCGGCCTCGCCTGAATCGCCGGGCCGCTCAGGTCCCGGCGTCAGCACGCGTCACAGCGAACCGAGGAAGGCCAGCAGGGCTTCCCGGTCGGTCTTGCTCAGCGCGATGAAGCGATCGCGGCTGGCCTTGCCTTCACCGCCGTGCCACACGATGGCTTCGGTCAGCGTGCGGGCGCGGCTGTCGTGCAGGTAGCCGACCTTCACGTCCTTGCCGGCGACCAGTTCGGTGTAGCCGATGCCCCACAGCGGCGACGTGCGCCACATGCTGCCGGTCGCGAGACCTTCGGTCAGGCCGTCGGCCAGATCCGTGCCCATGTCATGCAGCAGCATGTCGGTGTAGGGCTTGATCTTCTGGTCGCGCGCTTCCTGGAACTCGCTGGTGGAGCCGGTCGTCATCTCCGTCACGTGGCAGGTCGAGCACTTGATGGTGTTGAACACCGTGGCGCCGGCGGCGATCTTGTTGACGTCCGGGTTCAGCGCGGCCAGCGGAGTGACACCCTTCGGGTAGCCGCTCGCGACGCTGCGCTGCGCCGGCACGGCCAGCAGGGCCACGTAGCGCTCCAGCAGCTTCAGCGCGTCTTCCGTCAGGCCGGGGTCGACGCGGTTCGCGGTGCTGCACTTCGCCGGACCGTACAGGCAGTCGCGGTTCGGGTAGACCGGCGAGGTGACCGACATGTCCAGCAGCGCGGCCGCCGATGCCTGGTGGCGCAGGCTGACCTTCGAGGCCTTCCAGCCGTAGCGGCCCAGGCGCACCTTGCCGGTCTCCGGGTCATACGCGTAGTTCGCGATGCCCTGGACGCCGTCGGCATCCGGAGCCGTCCTGGCACGCGCAATGATGTCGGCGTCCGGGATCGCCTCGAGCAGGCCCATGCCGATCACCGGCTGGGCGCTGCGCACCGAGAACACGTCCGGCGTCGGGCCGTCGAAGCTCACCACCGGCTTGCTCAGCTCCACCGAGCTGCCGTCGGCCAGCGTCACGGTTTTCAGCTCGAACTTCGACACGTGCACCGCGGTGCCCCAGTCACGACGCACGCCGTCGGTCGATCCCTTGGCGTTCATCTGCGCGCCCAGGCCGTACATCGGGTGCGGCAGCTGCTGCCCGTTCGCATCGACGGCTGCCGTGCGCACCGCCATCGTGTCGACCTTCTGGTTGACGACGGTGGGGGCCAGGCTGCGGCCGTTGTTGATGTGGCAGCCGAAGCAGGTCGACTGGTTGAACATCGGGCCTTGCAGGCCGATCG
>NZ_JBFUFQ010000053.1:0-31267 GCF_056403355.1 Rhizobacter sp. P2_H3
CGCCCGCCGAGCAGCAGGAAGCCGCCGAAGGTCAGCATGTAGGCGTTCACCACCCACACCAGCGAGGTTTCCGAGAAGCCGAGGTCGCTGCGGATCGACGGCAGCGCGACGTTCACGATGGTCGTGTCCAGCACGATCATCAGCACGCCCAGGCACAGCACGGCGAGCGCCAGCCAGCGCTTGCGGGTGTCGAGGTGGCGGTGGGGCATCGGGAAATCCTCCGTCGTCGGGGCAAAAACGGCCATTCTCGTCGCAGCGAACCGACACACCCCCCAACAGGGGGGGCGCGCCGCGCGCGACCGCATCGCGCCCGCTCGCTAGACTTCGCCGTTCATGCGCCGGGGAGGCGTTTCACTTCAGAAGATCCAGACCACATGAAACGGGCCACATTCCTGCTCAAGCTGTGTTACTGCCTGAACCTGTTCGGGCTCTTGCTGCCGATCGTGCTGGCGCGCCTCGGCGGCCTGCCGGCCTTCGGCGATGCGGCGGAAGCGGCCGCGGCGCTGCTTTCCGGGCTGATCGCGCTGGTGCTGCTGCTCGCGGGCCTGTACCGCATCGGCGTCGTCGCGCGCGTGCCCGGCACGCTGGACGCCTGGCCGGCCACCGGCCTGCCCGAGGCGCTGCAACGCGCCGGCTCGGTGGGCCTGCATGCCGGTGCGGTGATCGGCGTCGCGAGCCTGCTGGTGCGCCCGTGGCTGCATGGCGTCGATGCGCTGCCGGCCGCGCAGGTGCTGGCGATGGCCGGCGGCATCGGCCTGATCGGCCTGGTGCTGTTCGAGTTCGGCCGGCTGATGTCCTTCGAGCAGCGCGCGCGCGACGAGCTGTCGCCGCAACGCCTGCGCCCGTCTCCGGCGATCGAGGGCCATTCGAGCCTCGACCGCCGCAAGCACTGAGGCACCGGGGCCGCGATGGCTCGACTGGATGTCGGCGATCGCCTCGCGTCGGGTTTCGTCGGCGTGGTGATCGGCGCCGTGATCGGTGCGGCGGTGGCCTGGTGGCTCGGCGTGTACCACGCGGCGATCGACGTGCCCGACCTGCGGCCGGTGTTCGTGCGCTGGATCGGCGGCACGGCGCTCGGCTTCGGCCTGGTCGGGTTCCTGTTCGGCCCGGTCGTCGGCACGCTGCTCGGCGAGGTCATCACCTGGCTGTTCCGGCTCGAGGGCCGGCGCTACACCGAGTTCCCGATCGGCCTACCGGTGCTGGTGATCCTCGCGCTGGGCGTGTGGTACTACGTCAAGTACCACTGAGCCGCATCAGGCCGGAGACGGCTCACTCGCAGCGCGCCGCGCCGCTCGCCACGCAGTCGAAGAAGCCGAGCACGCGGTGCAGCACCGGGATGCGGACCGCGTCGGCCTCGATCAGCAGCGAGTGCTTGCCTTGCACCACCGTGCGGCCGATGCAGTAGCCGGCGCCGTGCGCTGCGTTGAGGTTGTCGCAGAAGGTTTTCTGGGCCGACGGCTTCACCACCACGTCCTGCTCGCCCTGCAGCAGCAGCACCGGCTGGCGGATGCGTGCAGCCGCCTCGCCGCGCACCCGCTCCGCGGCGGCGCAGGATTGCTGGAACCAGCGGTACGACACGCCGCCCACCTTCGCATGCGGCGAGCCGCAGTCCGGGCCGTCGCAGCGCGCTTGCGCGCGCATGTCCCAGTGGCGCTTGAAGCGCGCCGCGCTGTGGGTCAGCGCGTTCGGCGCATCAGGGGCGCGTTGCCGGATCAACTCGTAGGCGGGGTCGAAGGGCGTGCCCTCGGCATAGCTCTTCGGCATCAGCCAGGCGATGCCCGACAGCTGCATCGTGCCGCCATCGCACAGGTAGTCGGCCAGTTGCGCCGTGACGCCGGCGTTGCTGGCACCCGTGGCCCACGGCGCCATCATCGGCGTGACGAGCGCCAGCGCCGCGATGCGCGCCGACGGCGAGGTCTCGAGGAACAGAGCCGCCGCCGCACCGCCCATCGAATGGGCCAGCAGGAACAGCGGCAGCGGCCGGCCGGCACGCGCCGCGCGCACCGGGCCATCGACGAAGGCGGCCAGGTCGTTCACGTAGTCGTCGAAGTTCTCGACGTGCCCGATCGAATCGTCCTGCGGCAGCAACCGCTGCGAGAAGCCCTGGCCGCGGTGGTCGTGGATGTAGACCGAGTAGCCGCTGCGCACCAGGTCGCGCACCGTCTCCTGGTACAGCGCCAGCCCTTCGGTGCGGCCGGTGGAGATGACGATGCCGCCGCGCGTCTCGGCGCGGTGCTGGTACAGCCGGTAGTGGATCTTCACGCCATCGGCGCCGGCGAAGGCGCCGCGCGTGAGCTGGGCCTCTTTCAGGGCGATGGCCTCGAGGTCGGTCCAGCTCGGCGACGCGGCGAGATCGGCCTCGGTGCCGATCACGTAGGGGGCGGGGCCGGAGGCTTCCAGCGGGGGGAACGACGGGCCCTCCTGCGCGCAGGCTGCGCCCGCCATGGCCACGAAGGCGATCCCCGCGGCCACGCGCCGCGCCAAGCCTTGCCACATCGTCCGCATCCTCAGTACGTCCGCCCTGCCTTGAACTGCGCCCGCGTCGTGCGCGTGCGCTGCGTCGCGCGGTCGATCGCGGCGAACGACTTCGCGGCATGCGCATGGCACACCGCGAGGCCGAGCGCGTCGGCGGCGTCCTTGCCGGGCAGGCCGGGCAGCTTCAGCAGCCGCATGATCATCTCCTGCACCTGTTCCTTGCGCGCCTGGCCGTGCCCGACGATGGCTTTCTTCATCTGCAGCGCGGTGTACTCGGCCACATCGAGGTTGCCCGACACCAGCGCGGTCAGCGCCGCGCCGCGCGCCTGGCCGAGCAGCAGCGTGCTCTGCGGGTTCACGTTGACGAACACGATCTCGACCGACGCACAGTGCGGCTCGTAGCGCGCGGCGACCTCGCGCACGCCGTCGAAGATGATCTTCAGCCGCGCCGGCAGGTGGCCGGCGTCGGCGGCATCGGTCTTGATGGTGCCGCTCGCGACGTAGTGAAGCGCCTGACCGTCGACGTCGACGACGCCGAAGCCTGTCGTTCGCAGGCCCGGATCAATGCCCAGGATGCGCATCGTGTCGTTCCGGACCAAGCAACGCCCCGGGGAACCGGCTTTGCCGGGCCCCTGGGGTGGCGCCCCTTGGGGGCAGGAGCGCAGCGACTGGGGGGCGAATTTCCTCAGGCATCGAAATACCAGCGCACGGAATGGAAGAACACCGGCGCCGCGAACGCGAGCGGTGCCACCCGGTCCAGCAGGCCGACCGCCCCGGTCACCGACGCCCGGTTGCCCCAGCGCCGCACGCCGGCATCGCGCTTCAGCGCCTGCATCACCAGCGAGCCCAGCGTGCCGCAGCCGGAGGCGATGAAGCCGATCAGCAGCGACTGTGCCGGCTTGAACGGCGTGATCCAGTACAGCAGCCCGCCGACCAGCCCGCCACCGAGCGCGCCGATCACGAACGCGCGCCACGAGAACGTGCGGTCGATCTGCCGCGCCACCGGCCGCGCCCGCACCCGCCGGCTCGCCAGCGCCTGCACGCCCTGCGCACAGGCCACCACCAGCACCAGGTACAGCACCAGGAAGGCGCCGCGTTCCTGGTAGCCCTCGAAATCGAGCAGCAGCAGTGCAGGGGCATGGCTCATGCCGTAGATGCACACCATCGTGCCCCACTGGATCTTCGCGGTGCGCTCCAGGAAACGCGTCGCGTCGTTGCCGAGCGCCGCGAGGATCGGCAACGCCGCGAACGCATAGACCGGGATGAACACCGTGAACAGGTCGAAGTGGCGCGTGCCGGCGAGGAAGTACTGCGCCGGCAGCACGACGAAGAAGGCCGCGAGCAGCGCGCGGTGGTCGCCGCGCCGCGTGTGCGTCAGCGTGATGAACTCGCGCAGCGCGAGGAAGCTCATCAGCGCGAACAGCAGCGTCGCGACGAATGCGCCCGAGGCCCACGCCACCCAGAACAGCACCGTACCGATCCACACCGCGCGCAGCTCGCGGCGGAAGCGCTCGGTCAGCTCGGCCATCTCCGGCGACAGCTCGCGCAGCGACCGCGCGAAGGCCAGGCCGGTCACGATGGCCAGCAGCCCGAAGATGATCACGAACAGCAGGCCGACCTGCTGGGTCACCGTCAGTTGACGCAGCGCACCCATCAGGCGGCCACCTTGCTGAGCGCCATCACGGCGGAACGCGCACGGTCGAGGAAGGCACGTTTCTCTTCATCGGGCGCGAGCGTCATCGGCGCGCCGAAGGTCACCGAGCAGAGGATCGGCACCGGAACCACTTCGCCCTTGGGCATCACGCGCTGCACGTTGTCGATCCAGGTGGGTATCAGCTGCACGCCGGGGAACTGCTCGGCCAGGTGGTACAGGCCGGCCTTGAAGGCCTGCGGCTCGCCCTTGTTGCCGCGCGTGCCCTCGGGAAAGATCACCAGCGAGTCGCCGTTGCGCAGCGCCTCGACCAGCGGCTCGAGCGGGTCTTCGTCCTCGGTGCGGATGCGGCTCACGTAGACGGCATTGAACACCTCGCGCGTGATCCAGTGCTTCAGCGGCGACGAGGTCCAGTAGTCGCGCGCGGCGATCGGCCGCGTCTGCGCCCGCAGGTCGTGCGGCAGCGAGGCCCAGATCAGCACCCAGTCGAAGTGGCTCTGGTGGTTCGCGAAGTAGATGCGCTGCTCGGCCTTCGGCGGGCTGCCGTACCAGTGCCCCTGGGCACCGGTGATCAGGCGAGCGATCGACGAAAGCAGCAGTCCGACGAACTCGGGGCGGGTCATGCCCGGATGTTAGTGGCGGAAATGGCGGATGCCGGTCAGCACCATCGCGATGCCGCGTTCATTCGCGGCGGCGATCACCTCGTCGTCGCGCATGCTGCCGCCCGGGTGGATCACGCAGCTCGCGCCGGCGTCGACCACCACGTCCAGCCCGTCGCGGAACGGGAAGAACGCATCGCTCGCCACCGCCGAATCCTTCAGCGACAGCTTCGCGTTCTCGGCCTTGATGCTCGCGATGCGCGACGAATCGACGCGGCTCATCTGCCCGGCGCCGACGCCGAGCGTCATGCCGTTCGCGCAGAACACGATCGCGTTGCTCTTGACGTACTTCGCGACCTTCCACGCGAACAGCAGGTCGAGCATCTGCTGCTGCGTCGGCTGCTTGACGGTGACGACCTTCAGGTCGGCGAGCGCCAGCTCGTGGAGGTCGGCGCTCTGGATCAGCAGGCCCGAGCCGACGCGCTTCACGTCCTGCGCATTGCGGCCCTGCAGCCACGGCGTGGCGCCGCCCGGCGGCAGCGCGATCTGCAGCAGCCGCACGTTCGGCTTGCCCTTGAAGGCCGCCAGCGCCTCGGCGCTGAACGACGGCGCGATCACCACCTCGGAGAACTGCTTGACGACCAGCGCCGCCGCCGCGCCGTCGAGCTCGACGTTGAACGCGATGATGCCGCCGAAGGCCGAGCTCGGGTCGGTGTGCAGCGCCTTGCTGTAGGCCTCGGCTGCGCTCGCACCGATCGCGACGCCGCACGGGTTCGCGTGCTTGACGATCACGCAGGCGGCCGGCGCGTCGCCGGGGCCGAACGACTTGACGCATTCCCAGGCCGCGTCGGCATCGGCGATGTTGTTGTACGACAGCTCCTTGCCCTGCAGCTGCCGGCCGGTGACGAGCGAGCCCGGCGCCGGGTTCAGGTCGCGGTAGTACGCGGCGGCCTGGTGCGGGTTCTCGCCGTAGCGCAGGTCCTGCAACTTCACGAAGCGGCCGTTGCTCTGCGCCGGGAACGCGCTGCGGCTGCCGTCGGCCTGCAGCGACGACAGGTAGTCGCTGATCGCGCCGTCGTAGTCGGCGATGCGGTTGAACGCGGCCACCGACAGCTTGAACTTCGTCTCGCGGCTCACGCTGCCGGCCGCCTTCAGCTCGGCGACGACGCCGGCGTACTGCGACGCGTCGGTCAGCACCGCGACATCCTTCCAGTTCTTCGCGGCCGAACGCACCATCGCCGGCCCGCCGATGTCGATGTTCTCGATCGCGTCTTCCAGCGTGCAACCGGGCTTCGCCACCGTGGCCTCGAACGGGTAGAGGTTCACGACCAGCAGGTCGATGGTCGAGATGCCGTGCTGCTGCAGCGCCGCCATGTGCTCCGGCACATCGCGCCGCGCCAGCAGGCCGCCGTGCACGGTCGGATGCAGCGTCTTCACGCGGCCGTCGAGCATCTCGGGGAAGCCGGTGTGGTCGGCGACCTCGGTCACCGGCAGGCCGGCGTCGGCGAGCAGCTTCGCGGTGCCGCCGGTCGAGAGCAGCTTGCAGCCGAGGGCGTGCAGTTCGCGTGCGAGATCGAGCACGCCGGTCTTGTCGGAAACGGAAAGCAGGGCTTGCATGAGGGGGGCCTCGATTACTTGGTGAGCTTGTGGTCCAGCAGCTTGCGCCGCAGCGTGTTGCGGTTGATGCCCAGCCATTCGGCGGCGCGGCTCTGGTTGCCGTCGGCATGCTTCATCACCACGTCGAGCAGCGGCTTCTCGACGACCTTCAGGATCATGTCGTACATGGCGTTCGGCTCGACGCCGCGCAGGTCCTTGAAATAGGTTTCGAGGCTGTCACGGATGCATTCTTCGATGTGCTTCTTGCTCATGCTTGTTGTTCGATGAGATCGTGATTCGCTGCGCCGCCGGGGTGTGCCGCGGGCAGCCGATGGTGCGTGCCGGCCAGTTGATCGAACCAGTCCGTCACGGCCCGCACCTGCTCCTCGCAGGTGTCGAGCGTGTTCATGTGGGCGCGAAAGCCCTCGCCGCCGGGCAGCGCGCGCACCGCCCAGCCGATGTGCTTGCGCGCGGTGCGCACGCCGGCGTGTTCGCCGTAGAGCCCGTAGTGCTCGTGCAGGTGCTCCAGCAGCCAGGTCTTGGCCTGCAGCACCTCGGGCGCCGGCAGGTGCTCGCCGGTGGCCAGGAAGTGCGCGATCTCGCGGAAGATCCACGGCCGGCCCTGCGCCGCACGGCCGATCATCAGCGCATCGGCGCCGGTCGCGGCCAGCACCTCGCGGGCCTTCTCGGGCGAGTCGATGTCGCCGTTGGCCACCACCGGGATGCGCAGCGCGGCCTTCACCGCGGCGATCGTGTCGTACTCGGCGTGGCCGCCGTAGCCCTGTTCGCGCGTGCGGCCGTGCACCGTCACCATCGCGATGCCGGCCGCTTCGGCGGCGCGCGCGATCGCCACCGCATTGCGCTCGGCCTGGCACCAGCCGGTGCGCATCTTCAGCGTCACCGGCACGCGGCGCGGCGCGCAGGCGGCGACCACCGCCTCGATGATCGCGAGCGCGAGCGGTTCGTCCTGCATCAGCGCCGAGCCGGCCCACTTGGTGCACACCTTCTTGGCCGGGCAGCCCATGTTGATGTCGATCACCTGGGCGCCGCGGTCGATGTTGTAGGCAGCCGCCTCGGCCATTTCCTGCGGCTCGGTGCCGGCGATCTGCACCGCGATCGGTGCCACCTCGCCATCGTGGTTGGCGCGCCGCGAGGTCTTCAGGCTGTTCCACAGCTCGCGCCGCGACGTCACCATCTCGCTCACCGCGTAGCCCGCGCCCAGCCGCTTGCACAGCTGGCGGAACGGCCGGTCGGTGACCCCTGCCATCGGCGCGGCGAACAAGCGGTTCGGCAGCGTGATGTCGCCGATGACGGGGCCGGTGGGCATGGTGGGGGGGAGTGCCAAAAAAGGAGGCAGGAGTATAGCCCTTGGGGGCTGCGCATAATGCCCGCGGATGGATGCATGGATCGACCCGCTGATCGCGCTGCTGGCGCTGCCGAAATTCGGACTCTCTTCCGTCTTCGTGATCGCACTGGTGTCGGCCACGCTGCTGCCGATGGGCTCGGAGCCGATGGTGGTGGCCGTCGTCAGCGCCAACCCCAGCCTGTTCTGGCCGGCCGTGCTGGTGGCGACCGTCGGCAACACGCTGGGCGGTGCGATCACCTGGTGGATGGGCTACGGCGCCGAGAAGGCCTACGAACACGTGAAGCACAAGCCGCACGAGGTGCGCGTGCTGCGCTGGCTGCAGCGCTTCGGCGCGAAGGCCTGCCTGTTGTCGTGGCTGCCGATCGTCGGCGATCCGCTGTGCGCGGTGGCCGGCTGGCTCAAGCTGCCGTTCTGGCCCTGCGTCGGATTCATGGCGATCGGCAAGTTCGCACGCTACCTGGTGATGACGGCGGGGGCGCTGTGGCTGTTCCCGGGCTGGTTTGCGGGATGATGGGGGGTTCGTTTGGCACCGCATCGGTGCGCAATCAAACCGTGATGGATTGCCGGCTCGCGATGACCGGCGGCGCTTCGCGATGACAGCGCACCGGCCCCTCGTGGCACGATCCCCGCAGTGCCCGGCGGGCTGACAAGGCAGAGCATGAAATTTCCGACCCAATCCAAGCCCGAGACCAAGCCGAAGCCCGCGCCGGCTGTGGCGAAGGCTCAGGTCCGCTCTGCGAACGCACCTGCGAAAGCGGCCGTGAAAGCGCCTGCGAAAGAAGCCACCAGACTGGCCACCAAACAGGCCACCAAACAAGTCACCAAAGAGAAGGCTGCCAAGCCCGCGAAGCCCGCGGCCGACCCGAACGCCTTCCTGAAGAACCCGGTGCGCTGGCTGAAGCGCCTGTTCCGCCGCCCGGTGCGGCTGAAGCGCCAGGGCCTGGATTTCAAGCTGGTGCTCGACGACCCGGCGACCCGCTTCGGCGATTCGGTGCTCGCGCCGAAGATGTCGCCGTCCGACACCGCCGACGTGCAGGCGATGCGGCTCGAACTGGCTGCGGTGCTCGACCGCGATCCGCGTTCGCGCCGGGTGCTGGTGCACCTCAACATGCTCGAGCGCGCGCTGAAGACCAAGGGCATGAAGGCCTTCGAGGACCTGCCGGCCGAGCTGCTGCGCAAGGCCATGGCCCAGCTCGACACGCTGGTGATGGACTGGTCGGCACGCGGCCTGACGCTGCTGCGGGCCCGCGCTTCGGGCACGCTGGCCCGCACGCGCATCACGGCCAGCACCCGGCAGATGTCCGACTTCGGCGACACCACGCATGTGCAGGTGCGCGAAGCGAGCGTCACGACCTTCATGGAGGTCGACCAGGAGTGGGAGCGCTCCATGACCGGAAAAAGTTGACCACCCCGGAGGTAGAAAGTTGACCACCCCCGGAGGCGCTGCGCGCCTTCCCCCTCAAGGGGGCGCCGCCAGCGGCCCGGCGGAGCCGGTTCCGCGGCGGCCGATGGGCTGAAGCCGCTCAGGCAGCCTTGCGTGCGGCCCGTTTGACGGGCGTCTTGGCGGGTGCCTTGGCCGCAGCCTTGCGCGGCGCCTTGGTCGCTGCGCTGCCGTTCAGTCCGGCGAGCTTCGCGCTCAGCTCGTCGATGCGCTTCGTCAGCGCGGCGACATCCTTTGCGCTCGGCACGCCCAGCTTGGCCAGTGCCTTCGCGGTGCGTTCCTCGAAGATCGACTCCAGCTTGTCCCAGTGCTGGCCGGCCTTGGCGGTCACGTCGCCGGCCATGCCGCTCATCCGGTTCGTCACCTCGCCGATCTTCTCTTCGGCCACGGCCTGCGTCTTGCGCTGCAGGCTGACGCCTTCCTTGACCAGCGCGTCGAACACCTTGCCGCCTTCTTCCTGGGCCTTCGAGAAGGCGCCCAGCCCGGCCAGCCAGATCTGCTGCGCCGAATCCTTCACCGTGCCGGCGAACGCGCTGTCGAGCAGGCCGGCCGCCGAGGCGCTCTTCTTCTCGGCCATCTTCTGGAGTTTCTTGACCATGGGTTCCTCTTTCCGTTGTTGAGTCGGTGATGTGAAAGTCGCGGGGCCACTATAGGAGGCCCTCCGGCGGGCGCCACCGGCTTTCTCTAGGGCGCAGCCTCTATGGGCGGGCTCGGGTAATCGCGCAGCAGCGCGCAAGCGGCTTTGGTCAAGAATCGAACGAAATCAATCCCGGTCGTCAACCCGACCGCCCCAGGAGGACTGCATGCAGTATTTCGTCACCGGCGCCACCGGCTTCATCGGTAAGCGCCTCGTCAAGACCCTGCTGCAGCGCCGCGGCGCGACCGTCCATTTCCTGCTGCGGCCGGAGAGCGAGGGCAAGGTCGACGAGCTGCTGCAGTACTGGGGCGTCTCGAAGGCGCGCGCGATTCCGGTCTACGGCGACCTCACCGCGAAGAAACTCGGCGTCTCGGCCGACGCGCTGAAGGCCCTGAAGGGCACGATCGACCACGCCTACCACCTCGCCGCGGTCTACGACCTGGCCGCCGACGAGGAAAGCCAGGTGCGCGTGAACGTCGAAGGCACGCGCAACGTCGTCGAGTTCGTCCGCGCGATCGATGCCGGCCACCTGCACCACGTCAGCTCGATCGCCGCCGCCGGCCTGTACGAGGGCGTGTTCCGCGAGGACATGTTCGACGAGGCCGAGGGCCTCGACCACCCGTACTTCATGACCAAGCACGAGAGCGAGAAGATCGTGCGCAAGGAATGCAGGATCCCGTGGACGGTCTACCGCCCGGCGATGGTGGCTGGCGATTCGCAGACCGGCGAGATGGACAAGATCGACGGGCCGTACTACTTCTTCAAGCTGATCCAGCGCATGCGGCAGATCCTGCCGCCGTGGATGCCGAGCGTCGGCCTCGAGGGCGGCCGCGTCAACATCGTGCCGGTCGACTTCGTCGTCGCGGCACTCGACCACATCAGCCACGCGAAAGCCGAGCTCGACCGGAAGTGCTTCCACCTCGTCGACCCGCAGGGCTACCGCGTCGGCGACGTGCTCGACATCTTCAGCAAGGCCGCGCACGCACCGAAGATGAACCTGTTCATCAACGCCGCGCTGCTGGGCTTCATCCCGCGCAGCGTCAAGAAGGGGCTGATGGCGCTCGCGCCGGTGCGCCGCGTGCGCGCCGCGGTCATGAAGGACCTCGGGCTGCCGGAGGACATCTTCACCTTCATCAACTACCCGACGCGCTTCGACTGCCGCGACACGCTGGCGGCACTGAAGGGCTCGGGCATCGCCTGCCCCGACCTGCGCGACTATGCGTGGCGGCTGTGGGATTACTGGGAGCGCCACCTCGACCCCGCCCTGCTGATCGACCGCTCGCTGCGCGGCACGGTGGGCGGCAAGGTGGTGCTGGTGACCGGCGGCTCGTCGGGCATCGGCCTCGCGGCGGCGATCAAGTTCGCCGAGGCCGGCGCGATCACGCTGATCTGTGCCCGCGACGAGGCCAAGCTGGCCGAGGCCCGCAAGGAGATCCTGCTGGCCGCCGGCAAGGATGCGCGCGTCGAGACCTTCTCGTCCGACATCGCCGACGAGGCCAGCTGCCGCGACCTGATCGACTGGATCAACGCGAATTTCGGCGGCGTCGACTTCCTGGTCAACAACGCGGGCCGCTCGATCCGCCGCGCGATCGAGAGCAGCTACGACCGCTTCCACGATTTCGAGCGCACGATGCAGCTGAACTACTTCGGCTGCCTGCGCGTGACGATGGGCCTGCTGCCCGGCATGGTCGCGAAGAAGAAGGGCCACATCGTCAACATCAGCTCGATCGGCGTGCTGACGAACGCGCCGCGCTTCTCGGCCTATGTGGCCAGCAAGGCGGCGCTGGATGCGTGGACGCGCTGCGCGTCGAGCGAGTACGCCGACACCGGCATCACCTTCACGACGATCAACATGCCGCTGGTGCGCACGCCGATGATCGCGCCGACCAAGATCTACAACAACGTGCCGACGCTCGCGCCCGAGGAGGCGGCCGACATGATCGCGCAGGCCTGCGTCTACAAGCCGGTGCGCATCGCGACGCGCCTGGGCATCGCCGGCGAGGTGCTGCATGCGCTGGTGCCGCGCATCGCGCAGATCGTGATGAACACCAGCTTCCGGATGTTCCCGGACAGTTCGGCGGCCAAGGGCGACAAGTCCGCCAAGCCGACGCTGTCACCGGAGGCGATGGCCTTGCAGCAGATGATGCGCGGCATCCATTTCTGACCATCCCGAGGGCTCCTGCGCATCCGAGACGTACTCGCGTGCCGGCACCGCACCGGCACCCGCCTCCATCCAGCGCTCGGACGCGGTGGCGATCTGCTCCAGGTGCTGCTGCGCCGCGCAAGTGCCGTTGCTGCGCTCGGGCAGGTCGCGCAGGATCGCCCAGCAGGTGCGCCGCAGCATGTGCAGTGCCGCGGCCAGCTGCAGGGGGTTGCCGCTCAGCTGGGTCGACGCGCTCTCGATCTCGCGCACCACACGGTCGCTGTCGAGGCCGTCGCGCACGATGCGCTTGACGCTGGCGACCGGGTCGTAGGCGCGGCCCAGCTGGAACAGGCGCAGCGCGAGCGCGATCGCGACCAGGCTGGTCAGCACCTGGCGTGCCGCGAACAACTCGCCGCGCGTCAGGTGGCGGCAGATCGACATGTGGGCGTAAGCCACGTCGAACTGGGCGCGCGCCGCGATGCAGTCGTTGGTCAGCTGCCGGGCCACCGCCGCCTGCAGCGGCATCAGGTGCCGCGCGCCCCACAGCGGCTGCCAGCGCAGCACGCGCTCGACGACCGGCAGCGTKTCGGGCGTCACGACGAAGAGCTCGAGCTTGAAGCCATCGGCATACAGCACCGAGGTGCGGCAGCCGAAGCCTTCCTTCCAGGCGGGCCCACCGACCAGCTGCACCGGCTCCGCGACCAGCGGCAGCAGCGCCTCGCCGACCTGGCGGGCGCCTTCGACCAGCGCGCCCTCGGCGAGCAGCACGACGAGATCGAGGTCGGAATGGTCATCGTGCCGGCCGCTGGCTTGCGAGCCGCCGAGCGCGACGGCCAGCGCATGCGGGCAGTGGCGCAGCGTGGCCTGCGACAGCTGTTCGGCGAGGCGGGTGCAGTCTCTCATGGGAGCTCCCGGCGGGGGCGTCATGTGTGCAGCGCCACGCTGACGCCGGCTCGCTGGGCCAGGGCGGCCCGGATGGCGATCACGAGCGCGCCGGCGGCGGTCATCGCGGACGCCAGCGCGTACACGCAGGGGCCCCAGGTCGGCAGTGCGCGGCTCGCGAACCAGGCGGCACCGGCCATGCCGATGCCGTGCGCGCAGGCGGTGTAGAGCGCCTGGCCGGTGATGGCGTAGCGGTTCGGGCTCAGGTCACGCACCCACAGCGCGCACAGCGCGTGCATCCAGGAGAACGAGGCGACGTGCAGCATGAATCCGACCAGCAGGCACGGCAGGCTGTCGTCGTCGGCGAGCAGCGACCAGCGCAGCAGGGACAGCATCACGACCGCGCCGAACAGCCGGGCGTTGCCCCAGCGGGCGCGCAGGCGATCGAAGGCCGCGAAGCCGAGCGTCTCGACGCCGAAGGCCGCGCACCACAGCGCGGCAATGGCCGGGCTGCCGACGCCTTGCTGCTGCAGCAGCAAGGTGGCGCTGCTGTAGAAGACGCCGTTGGCGCCGATCAGCAGCGTGGCGCCGACCAGCAGCAGCACACCGCTGCGGGTGGCGAGCGACGCGGGCGCGCGGGCGGGCATCGCGATGCCGGCAGGCGCCGAATCTGGCAACTGCGCGGACAACTGCTTTGGCAACTGCTCCGGCACCGGCGCGGGTGCCCGCACCATGGATCGCACGGCCGACTGCATCGCGTGCAGGCTGGTGATCAGCACCAGCGCCGACACCAGCACCATCAGCGGCAAGGCAGCCTGCTGCCATGCGGCCCCGGCCGACCACAGGCCGCCGAACAGCAGCACGCCGGCGCACACCGATGCCGAACCGAGCGCCCGCATCGCGCCATAGCGCATCGCGCCGCCGGTACCCCTCAGCCGGGTCGCGATGGCCTCGAGCAGGCTCTGGCAGTAGTTGCGGCAGGCGGCCATGACGACCACCGCGAGCAGCAGCCCGGCGAAATGCGTCGAGGTGCCGAGCAGCCAGGCGGCGCCGAGGACGGCCCAGGCGGCCACCCACAGCAGGCTCGACTGGCGTCGCGACGCATCGGCCCACCACGCGAGCAGCGGCCCGGTGACCAGCTTGACGCCGAACACGGCGCTGAAGATCCATGCCACCTCGTCGGGGGCCAGCCCCTTGTCGCGCAGGAAGGGCGGCAGGTAGCTCAGCAGCACGCCGGCCGGCAGGAAGAATCCGATGTAGCCGAGGGGCAGGTGCCATGCGTGGCTCACGCGACTCACGCGGCTCACAGTTGGCGCTCCAGCATGCCCAGGCTCCACGCCCGCACGCGCCGGCCGGCGGTGTCGTCGAGGTGTCCGGTCCAGACGGCGCGCGTCGGGCCGACCAGCCGGTACAGGCACTGGAAGGCCAGGTGCAGGTGCAGGCGTCGCCGCCAGGCCGGCGGGTCGGCCAGCAGCCGTGCACTGGCGTAGTGGTCCCAGGCGCGCGCGACGAGGGGGAGCGGGTCGCGGTCGTGGCGCAGCGCGCGGATCACGTACTCGCTCAGCAGGTAGGCGAGGTCGTAGCAGCCTTCGCCGCAGTGGCCCTGTTCGAAGTCGATGACCGACACGCCGTTCTCGGCGTCGACCAGCACGTTGCGGGAGTTCAGGTCGCCGTGCACCGGCTCGGCTTCGAGCACGAGGTAGTCGTGGATGAACGCCAGCGCTGCGCGATGCAGGTGCGGCGGCAGTTCATCGACCAGCCGGGCATATTGCAGCTCGATCTTGAAGGCCTTGAAGGGCCGGCTCGCGGCGAGCAGGCTGTCGCGCGGCTGCAGCGGCAGCGCGTGCAGCCGGCCCAGCCAGCGCGCGATCGAACGCAGGGGCAGCTCGATGCGGGGATCCTGGCCGGCGGCGGTGGTGGTGGTGTGGGTGCCGGGGGCCTGCAGACGCTCGTACAGCGGCATGCCGGCCGCAGCATCCATCGCGATCACGTCGTACTCGCTCTGGATCGCGACCAGCGCCGGCACGTTCAGCGGCGGCGTGCCGGCGTGCATCGCGGCGGCCCGCGAGGCCATGTCATGCCAGCTGCAGGCGACGAGGCAGCGCTGTGCCGCACGCGTCGGCAACGGCGGGAAGTCGCTCGACAAGGCCGCTTCGGTGAAGCGCTTCAGGTAGTGCGTGCCGGCCGGGGATGTCACCTTCAGCACGCGGTTGAACAGGCCGCCGGTGACCGGCTCGATCTGCTGCGGGCTCGGCCACAGCAGGCGGGCGACCTGGATCATCTCGCTGTCGATGCCGATGGTGTCGGCCGGGGGCAGCGGGAGCGGCAGGCTGAGTGCGGGGAGCGTGGCGGTGGCGGTAGCGGTGTGGGACATGGTGCGAGCCTGTGACGGAGGGTGGTGCAAGGACGCGGGGTCAGCGCGCCGGATGTCGGTGGATGCCGCGCACGTACAGGCTCTGCGCGACCGGGAAGAGGCTGATCTCCTGCACGTTGACGTGCGCGGGCTGCTGGTGGATCCATTCGATGGTGCGCGCCAGGTCGTGCGCTTCGAGCGGCGCGAAGCCTTCGAAGCGGGCGGCGGCATCGAGGCCGGGCTGGCCGTCGAGCAGGCCGGTGCGGGTGGTGCCTGGCTGCACGCAGCTGACGCGCACGCCCGAGCCGTGCAGGTCGGCGCGCACGCAGCGCAGCAGCTGCTGCGTGTAGGCCTTGCTCGCGGCATAGGCCGCCATCAGCGGGGCGGCGTCGTGCCCGGCGATCGAACCGAGCACGACCAGCGTGCCGCTGCCGCGCTGCAACAGCAGCCGGGCGAGGTTGCGCACGACGAGCGTGGTGCCGAGCACGTTGGTGTCGATGGTGGCGTGCAGCTCGGCATCGCTCATCGCGGTGAGCGGTGCACCCTGGAAAGCGCAGCCGGCACAGTGCACGGCGAGTTCGATGTCGTGCAGCCGCAGGCGGCCGCGCTCGGCGAGCTGGCCGAAGGCGGCATGCAGGCCGGGCCGGGCGACATCGTGGGGCAGCGCGATGAAGCGGCGCGGCCAGTCGCGTTCGAGTTCGGCCAGCAGCGCGGCGTCGCGCGCAATGCCGACCACGCTGAAGCCACTCGCGAGCAGGCCCTGCGCGACCGCACGGCCGATGCCGCGGCTCGCGCCCGTCACGGCGCACCAGCGGGCGGGTGGGGGGCTTTCATCCATCGCGGTCATCCATTGATCAGGTACGAGCTGCCGGGGACCAGGTGCGGCTGGTGCGGCGCGATGGCATGGACGTTGACCGTCTTGATGCTCCAGCGCTGGTGTTGGGCGGCCTCGTCGCGCACGATGCCGATCTCCTTGCCGTGCAGCGACAGGTTGTTCGAGATCGAGACGAAATCGCCCGGGCGCATCAGCACCCGGCGCTTCATCGCATGCAGCGTGGCGGTCAGCCGCTTCACGGCACGGGTCGCCGAATCGGTCAGGCCCTCGGTGCGGTTCTCGAAGAAGCGCAGGTCGACCTCGCGTGTCAGCACCGCATGCTCGGACGCCTTGCCCAGGGCCACGTTGCCGCCCACCATCGACAGGTCGTCGAACGGCGTGTAGAACGCGGCTTCGCGCAGCACCGCCAGCGTGTCCTTGTCGAGTGCGGCCAGCACGTCGCGGTTGGCGACGAAGGTGGTCCAGATCTCGTTGTCGTCGCAGCTGCGCAGCGCCAGGATGTTGACCAGGTCGGGGCGCACGAAGTGGTTCGCGAGATCCTTGTGGAAATGGATCGGACCGAGTGCCTTCTGCGATTGCGAGTCCTTCAGCGCGTCTTTCGGGAAGATGTCCTGGAAGACATCGCCGTCGTTCACGTTCAGGTACGAGATCGGGTGCTCGCCGGCCACCTCGGCGTACAGCTGCAGGAAGCCTTCGGCGACGAAGCTGCGCTTCAACCGGTGCTTGTCGGCCACCGGGTCGACATTGCCCAGTTCGGGCAGCAGGCTGTCGATCGGGCAGTTCTCGACGAACACGAACGGCCGCTCGTACGCGGACGCGCGCCGGCGCCCCTCCATGAAGTCGCGAAAGCGCGCGAGGTTCGGATCGCCCGCGACCAGCATGCGGATCTCGTGGCTGAACGCCTCGTAGGCCTTGTACGGGCTCACGCGGATCGATTCCAGGCGCCGGACCAGCGCGCTGCGTTCTGCGTCGCTGAAGCTGAAATCCAGCGGCAGCTCGCGGCATCGGGTGTCGAGGGGGGTCATCTTCTGTTCTCCCTGAAGGTCGGGTGAGGGTGCGGATGCGGTTGGGGTGGCAGTCATCGATCGAGCAGCTGGCGCAGCCCGTGCTTGCCGCAGACGGGGTCGATCGTGATCTCGAGCCAGGGCACGTCGGCGGCGCGCAGCCAGCCGAGCGCCGCGGCACCGGGCTCCTGCCGCTGCGCGAGGCCCCGCGTGTCGCCGTGCCAGCACGGGAAATCGGGGTCATCGGCCGGGAACAGCGCATCGGCGATGTCGRCATGCTGCAGGCCCGCGGTGCTGTCCGAGGCATGCACGGTGACGCCGGCGGCGTGGCCCGGCTCGAGCGTGGCCCGCACCACGCCGGCCAGCGGCGCGCGCGGCACGTACAGCGTGCCCAGCACCTCGGCCAGCAGGCAGGGCGCGACGATGCGCTTGTGCCGCTGCGCGTAGCTGCGCCGGTACAGCGCCCGGTCGCAGGTCTGGCCGACATCGATGTGGCGGCGCTGCAGGTCGCGCAGGCCGGCGTCGAAGCTGCGGCGCAGCTCGGGGTAGTCGACGATCGTGCCTTCGCAGTACGACAGGTAGCTGGGCCACGACCACACGCTGCGCCCGTCTTCGGCATCCAGCAGCACCCGGTCGTTGGCGAGCGGCCGCGCGCCGTGCCGCAGCACCATGTCGATGAACAGCGTCGACTTGCCGGCCCCCTTGCTGCCGAGGAACAGCCAGGCCCCGCCATCGAGCACCACCGCGCTCGCATGCAGCATCGGCGCGAAGCGCGGCCCGCGGCGCCACAGCGTCAGGTTGCGCGCGGCGTGGAAGATCAGCTCGCTGGAACGCACGGCGCGCATCGGGTCGATGTGCACATCGAGGCAGGCGCGCCGCGCATCGTGGCGGAACAGCATGCCTTCGCCCGGCAGGTGGATGGCACCGCCGGCATCGATGCCGGCATCGGCCGGTCCTTCGAGGTTCCAGTGCGGGTAGTTCAGCGAACGGTGGAAACGCGCCTGCGCCGGCCAGCCGGCGGCTGCGTCGGCCAGCTCGGCGGCGCTGGCGTGGTGCACGCGGATGTCCATCGCCGGCATGGCGCCCGGCTCGACCACCGAAGGCTCGTAGGAGCGCGCGATGCGGTCGAAGAACCAGGCATCGCCGAACGCGCTGTGAAGCAGGAACTGGCTGTCGAGCAGCCGATGACGACTCGTGTCCACGCAGGCCTCGAAGACGCAATGTTCCTCGGCGGCAAGGCCGCCGAGGCCCGGTTGAAGGGGGAGCGTCTCCGTGTGGGAGTCGTGTGCCGCATGACAGGCGGCCGGCTGGGTGGGGGCACAAGAATTCTTGTGAGCCCAGGCGGCAAAGTCTACGGAGCCRCAACGGGCCGGTCAAGCGCCCTGCGTCGAAGAGGGCTGTCAGTTCGCTGTCGCGAATCCGACCAAGGCGGGGCTTCTTGAATGCCGGCGCATGATGCGCGGCAGCTTCCATGGAGGATTCTGATGACACGCCAATTTGACGCCATCGTGATCGGCAGCGGCCAGGCCGGGCCGTTCCTCGCAGCCCGGCTGTGCGCCGCCGGCATGAAGACCGCGCTGGTCGAGCGCGAGCACCTGGGCGGCACCTGCGTCAACGACGGCTGCATCCCGACCAAGACGCTGGTGGCGAGTGCGCGCACCGCGCATGTCGCGCGCCGTGCAGCGGACTACGGCGTGGTGATCGACGGTGCGGTGCGCGTCGACATGAAGGCGGTGAAGGCGCGCAAGGATGCGATCGTCGCGCAGTCGGTGGCGTCGCTGTCGTCGTGGCTGGGCGGCATGGAGAACCTGAGCCTGCTGTGGGGGCAGGCGCGCTTCGTCGGGCCGCACCGGGTGCAGGTGGGCGACGAGGTGCTCGAGGCGCCGAAGGTCTTCATCAACGCCGGCGCGCGTCCGATCGTGCCCGACTGGCCGGGCATCGCCGACGTGCCGGTGCTGACCAACACCTCGATGATGGCGCTCGACGTCGTGCCGGAGCACCTGCTGGTGATCGGCGGCAGCTACATCGGGCTGGAGTTCGCGCAGATGCACCGCCGCTTCGGCGCGCGCGTGACGGTGCTGGAGCACGGCGGGCGCCTGGTGTCGCGCGAGGACCCGGAGGTGTCAGCGGAGGTGCGCGCGATCCTCGAGCGCGAGGGCATCGAGGTGCTGACGATGGCGCGCGATTTCTCGCTGGCCCGCGCTGCGGACGGTGCCATCCGCCTGAGCATCCTGCAGGACGGCCGGCCGCGCGAGCTCACCGGCAGCCACCTGCTGGTGGCCGTGGGCCGCCGCCCGAACACCGACGACCTCGGGCTCGAGCACGCCGGCGTGATCTGCGATGCACGCGGCTACATCGAGGTCGACGACCAGCTGCGCACCAGCGTGCCCGGGCTCTGGGCGATGGGCGACTGCAACGGCCGCGGCGCCTTCACGCACACCTCGTACAACGACCACGAGATCGTCGCCGCCAACCTGCTGGATGACGATCCGCGCCGCGTCAGCGACCGCATCCCGGCCTATGCGCTCTACATCGACCCGCCGCTCGGCCGTGTCGGCATGACCGAAGCCGAGGTGCGGGCGAGCGGGCGCGACGCGCTGGTCTGCGTGATGCCGATGACGCGTGTCGGCCGCGCGAAGGAGCGCGGCGAGACGCAGGGCTTCATGAAGGTGCTGGTGGATGCGCAGACCGAGCGCATCCTCGGTGCATCGCTGCTGTGCATCGACGGCGACGAGATCGTGCATTCGCTGCTTGACGTGATGGCGGCGAACGCACCGTACACGGTGATCGCGCGGGCGGTGCACATCCACCCGACGGTCAGCGAGCTGATCCCGACCTTGCTGCAGCAGCTGAAGCCGCTGCCGAAATGACGGAAGGAAATGACGGAAAGAAATGAGGGAAGATTGCGCTCCCTCGAAGAACAACCAGGAGCGCAACCGATGAAGATCCGTGCCACTGCCATTGCCGCTGTTGTCACCGCAGCGGCCTCGCTCATCGCGTGCAGCACGCCAACCTCGACCGGCGGCCCCATCGACGATGCGAAGCTGCAGGACAGCATCCGCACGGTCGTCGTGATCTTTGCGGAGAACCGCGCCTTCGACAACCTGTACGGCCTGTTCCCCGGCGCCGACGGCATCCCCGGCGTGAACCCGTCGTCGCGCGGCACCTGGCAGCCGCAGACCGAGCGCGACAGCAACGTCGTGCTGCCCAAGCTGCCGCAGACCTGGGGCGGCGTCACCGCGGCGGGCCAGGCGGTGACGCTGGCACAGGGCGCGACCGCGAACCAGGACAACCGGCCGTTCCAGATCGATGCCGATGCGGGCTACCAGGGCAGCGGCGTGAAGGTCGGGCAGGACGTGATCACGCGTGACCTGTACCACCGATTCTTCGAGAACCAGATGCAGATCAACGGCGGACGCAACGACAAGTTCGCTGCCTGGGCCGATGGCGGCGGCCTGTCGCTCGGCTACTACGACGGCAGCCGGATGCGGCTGTGGCAGATCGCGCAGCAGTACGTGCTGGCCGATCGCTTCTACATGGGCGCGTTCGGCGGCTCGTTCCTGAACCACCAGTACCTGGTGTGCGCCTGCGTGCCGGTGTACCCCGATGCCGAGCAGTCGCCGGCCAAGGGCTCGATCTCGGTGGTCGACCGGCTGGCCGATGGGCGCTGGAGCGCGCGGCTGACGACGCGGCCCGACTCGCCGTCGTCGGCGATCGCCGGGCCGCCGAAGTACGTCAACAGCAGCAACCTGACGCCGGCCAATTACGCCGGCGACGGCAAGTACTACGCGGTCAACACGATGCAGCCGGCCTACCAGCCGAGCGGCGTGCCACCGGCGGCGACCGGCAGCGACCTGCTGGCCGATGCGGGCAAGGCCAACACGCTGCCGCCGCAGACGCAGGCGACGATCGGCGACATGCTCGACCGCAAGGGCGTCGACTGGGCCTGGTACGGCGGCGCGTGGAACACCGCGACCGACGAAGGCCGGCAACCGGCAGCGGTGGCGCGCAAGGTCATCTATGCGTCGCCGATCGGCTTCCAGACGCACCACCAGCCGTTCAACTACTACGCGACGGTCGACCCGACCGATCCGGCGAAGGCCGCGTACCGCAAGGCGCACCTGAAGGATTTCGACGAGAGCTTCCTGAAGGATGCGGCCGCGGGCACGCTGCCGCCGGTGACGTTCTACAAGCCGCAGGGCAACCTGAACCAGCATGCCGGCTATGCCGACGTGGCGTCGGGCGACCAGCACATCGCCGACCTGATCGCGAAGCTGCAGCAGAGCCCGCAGTGGAAGCACATGCTGGTGGTCGTGACCTACGACGAGAACGGCGGCTTCTGGGACCACGCGCCGGTGCCGAAGGGCGACATCTGGGGCCCCGGCACGCGCATCCCGGCGATCATCGTGTCGCCGTGGGCGAAGAAGGGCTTCGTCGACCACACGCCGTACGACACCGGCTCGATCCTGCGCTTCATCACGCGGCGCTGGCAGCTGGAGACGCTGCTCGGGTTGAAGATGCGCGATGAAGGGCTCGCGAAGAACGGGTCGGCGGCGATGGGGGATCTGACGCAGGCGTTGAATCTGCGTTGAGCGAGCCGGGCCTCACTCGCCCGGCACGTAGCCGTCCGTCAAGGTCTTCAGGAACGCGATCACATCCGCGATCTCCCGCGCATCGAGCGCCGGCTTGTCCCCCGCGACCCGGTCGAACGGCGGATCGCGATTGACGTTCTCCTTCAGCGCCCCCGGCAGGTCGTCATATAGCTCGACCCGGCCGTCTGCGCCGACGCCGTACCAGCGCTTCGGATCCAGGTCGCGCGTCACGTAGAACTGCATGACTTCGTCCAGCGTGTGCAGCACGCCGTTGTGGAAGAACGCCTGCCGCAGCGCCACGTTGCGCAGCGTCGGCGTGCGGAACGCGCCGCAGTGCTCGGGCCGGTCGACCAGGTCGCGGCGCTCCGGCCCGCACAACCCCAGGTCGTGGAAGCCCGCATCGCGGTTCGCGGGCAGCTCGCGGTTGCGCGGCACGCCGACCGCGATGTGGCCGTGGTCGGTGAAGGCCGGGAACGCGCCGGTCGTCGCGCTGATCGCGCTCGGGTGGCATGACGCGCAGTTGCCCTTGGCCTCGTCGTTGAACAGCGCGAGGCCGCGTGCCTCCTGCGGCGAGAGGCTCGCGCGGCCGCGCAGCACCGCGTCGTACTTGCTGCTGTACGGGTGGAACTGCGCCGCATCCTGCTGGAACATCTCCAGCGCCAGCAGTGCCCACTGAAAGGCCGGCTCCACCGCATCGAGCGCATCGGCCCCGAAGGTGGCGCGGAACTCGCCGGCATACGGTGCGCGGCGCAGCCGCTCCACCACCTCGGCCGCGCTCGCATTGGCCATCTCGTTCGGCGACAGCAGCGCCAGCCCCGATTGCTCGTGCACCGTCGCTGCGCGGCCGTCCCAGTCGTGGCCGCCGGCCGGGCCCTGGTCGACGCTCTCGTCCACGTCGTCGTCGAAGCGGTGCTCGGTGAACGGCGGCACGTTCTGCAGGTAGCGCAGCGAGGGCGTCGCGCGAAAGCCGAGCGCCTGCCCGTCGCGCCCGCCCGGCTGCACCGGCTTGCCGTTCGGCGGGCCGTAGGCCGAGGCCGGGTCGTGGCAGCTGCCGCAACTCTGTTCGCCCGAGGCCGACAAGGCCGCGTCGAAGAACATCGCGCGCCCGAGCGCCTGCATGCGCTTGAAATCCGGCTGCCGCTGCGCCTGCATCGCATAGGCTTCGGCCGCCTGCGCGGCGGCGGGTGCCAGGCAGGGGCGGCCGGCCAGCAGCAACAGCGCCGCGAGCCCGAGGCGGGCCGCTCGCAGGACGGAGAGCGGGAGGGAGCGAGGGAAGGAGGCCGTCATCGAAGCGCCGATTCTGCCGTCCCGGCCGCCGCGGCCGTGGCATTTTCCCGTTCGTTGCGGCAAGTCCCGAGGCCGTGCGGCGCGCGGCGGGACTATGCTGCGGGCCGAGGGGGTTTGATCGAGCATGCAGATGTCGTCGCGTTGGTTGCCGGGCTGGGCGTGTGCGCTGTTCCTGGCCGCCGGCGGAGTTCCGGCGGTCGCCATCGCGGCCGACAAACCCGATTGCCCCCGCCCGATGAGCCTCGCGCTGCATGAGCACGGCCTGCTCTATTCGGGCGTCACCGGCGAGGGCATCGACAAGGACATCGCCGACGAACTGTCGCGCCGCAGCGGTTGCAAGTTCATCGTCTCGGTGCTGCCGCGCGCCCGCATCTGGCAGCTGATCGAGGGCGGCGCGCTCGACTTCAGCCTGTCGGGCATCACCAACCCGGCGCGCGAGCAGTTCGCCGCGTTCGCCTGGTACGTGTCGAACAAGTACTACCTGCTGGTGCGCCAGGATGCGAACGTCGCCGCGCTGGCCGATTTCGAGCGCAACCCGCAGCTCAAGCTCGGCGTGATCCGCAGCTTCCGCTACAGCCCGACCGCCAACCGCCTGGTCGACGCGCTCGATGCGCAGGGCCGCGTGAGCCATGCGTCCAGCCTCGAGCCGCTGTACCAGGTGCTGCTCGACAACCGCGTGCAGGCGATGATCATCGAGCCCTTCGACTACCCGACGGTGCAGCAGGGCACGATCCGCGCGCAGACGCGCATCGTCGAGTTCGACGACCCGGCGGTGCCGCACGGCTTGATCATGTCGAAGAAGTCGGTGTCGCCCGCGCAGCAGCAGGCTTGGCGCGCACTCATCGACGAGATGCGGGCCGACGGCAGCATGCGGCGCATCTTCGAGAAGTACTTCTCGGCCGAGCTGGCGCGCACGATGACGCAGTTCTAGCACGGGCCCGGTGTGAAGCGAGCCCTTCCGCTGCTGATGTCGCTGCTGGTCGGGGCCGTCTCGCTGACGGTCACCGCGCTCGCGTGGCACCACGAGCGCGCGTCCGAGACGGCCGCGCTGCGCGCGAGCTTCGACTTCGGGCTGCGCCAGGCCACCAGCCGCATCGAGCAGCGCATGGCCGCCTACGAGCAGATGCTGCGCGGCGTGCAGGGCCTGTTCCTCGCGTCCGGCGCGGTCGACCGCGCGCACTTCGACCGCTATGTCGACGCGCTGCTGGTCGGCGTCGACTTCAACGGCCTGCAGGCGATCGCCTACGGGCCGCTGGTGCAGGGGCCCGACGTGGCGGCCCACGAGGCCGCACAGCGCCTGTCCGGCGTGCCGGGCTACCAGGTGCGCCCGCCCGGGCCGCGCGCGAGCTATGTGCCGGTCACCTACATCGCACCGGCGGTCGGGCGCAGCCTGGGCGCGCTCGGCTACGACATCTCCACCGACCCGTCGCGCCGGGCCGCGCTCGACAAGGCGCGCGATTCCGGCAACGTCGCGACCACCGGGCGCATCCGCCTCGTCACCGAGCCCGACCACGCGCCGCAGTACGGCTTCCTGATGCTGCTGCCGCTGTACGCGCCGGGGCAGCCGGTCGACAGCGTGGCCGCGCGCCGGCGCAGCGTGGTGGCCTGGGTGTGGGCGGGCTTTCGCATCGGCGACCTGATGTCCAGCCTGTACGGCGAGTCGACGCCGGGCCTGGACCTGCGCATCTACGATGGCATCGAGCTGAGCGACGACGCGCTGATGTACCGCTCGATCGGGCCGGAGGCCGACCGCCAGCCGGCGCGTTTCGAGGCGCAGGAGTACATCGGCGTGGCCGGCCAGAGCTGGACGGTGCAGGTGCGCAGCACGCCGGAGTTCGAGGCGCGCCACCACCGCGAATCGGCGCGCATCATCGGCTTCGCCGGCATCGGGCTGAGCCTGCTGCTGGCCGCGCTCACCTGGCAGCTCACGACCGGGCGCATGCGCGCCTACAGCGTCGCGCGCGTGATGACGCGCGAGCTGCGCGACAGCGAGCGGCGCTACCGCCGCATCGTCGAGACCGCGAACGAGGGCATCTGGCTCGTCAACGCGCAGGCCTGCCTGTCCTTCGTCAACCCGAAGCTGTTGCGGCTGCTCGGGCAGGGCGCGGCCGACATGCTGGAGCGCCCGCTCGCCGAGTTCGTCGACGACCCCGGCGGGCAACTGGCGCCGGCCGTGCTGGCGAGCCGCCGGCCGGGCACCGTCGAGGCCGTCGAGCTGCGCATGCTGCGCAGCGAAGGGCAGCCGCTGTGGGTGTCGATGTCGGTCACGCCGGTGTTCGACGAGGCCGACCGCTATGTCGGCTCGCTCGGCATGGTGACCGACATCAGCGAGCGCAAGCAGGCCGAGGCCCGGCGCGCGCTGCTCGAGGCGCAGCTGCGCGAGTCGCAGAAGATGGAGGCGATCGGCACGCTGGCCGGCGGCATCGCGCACGATTTCAACAACATCCTGGCGGCGATCCTCGGCAACGTGTCGCTGGCCCGCGACCGGCTCGACGATGCGCACGGCGCGACGCCGCCGCTGAAGCAGATCGAGATGGCCGGCGTGCGCGCGCGCAGCCTGGTGCAGAAGATCCTCGCGTTCAGCCGCATGCAGCCGCACGAGCTGGTGAGCCAGCCGATGCGGCCGATGATCGAGGAGTCGATCGCGCTGCTGCGCTCGACGCTGCCGGCGACGGTCGAGCTCGTGCTGGCGCTCGAGGACCGGCCGCTGTTCGTCAGCGCGGACGCCACGCACGTGCAGCAGATCCTGCTGAACCTGTGCACCAACGCCTGGCATGCGCTGCAGGGCAGCAGCGGGCGCATCACGATCGGGCTGGACGAGCGCCGCATCGACGCCGACGAGGCGCAGCGCCTGGGCGAACTGGCGCCGGGTCCGTGCGTGCACCTGTGGGTGGCCGACAACGGCGTCGGCATGGACGAGGCCACGCGCGCCCGTGTGTTCGAGCCGTTCTTCACCACCAAGCGGGTCGGGCAGGGTACCGGCCTCGGGCTGTCGGTGGTGCACGGCATCATGACGGCGCATGCCGGCGCGATCGATGTCGAGAGCGAGCCGGGGCGCGGCAGCACCTTCCACCTCTACTTCCCGCTGTTGCCGCTCCGGCCGCAGCGCGCCGACGCCACCGCCGAGCCGGCGCGCGTGCCGGCGGGCCGCGGCCAGCACGTGATGGTGGTCGACGACGACCCGGCGATGCTGTTGATGGTGGAGAGCCTGCTGCAGCGCGCCGGCTACCGCGTGACCGGCATCGACCAGCCGCGCGACGCGGCAGCGAAGCTGCAGGCCGATCCCGCGGCCTACGACCTGGTGGTGACCGACTACAACATGCCGGAGCTGACCGGCATGGAGCTGGCGGCCGAGATCGCGCGCATCCGCGCCGACCTGCCGGTGGTGATCAGCTCAGGCTTCATCTCCGACGAGATGCGGGCCGCGGCGCAGCAGGCCGGCGTCAAGGGCCTGATGCAGAAGGAGTACACGCTGGAGCAGCTGGGCGGCATCGTGCATGCCGTGCTGAACCCGGCGCCGGGCGCCGGGTGACAGGGATCACCAGCCGTCGCTGCCGCCGCCGTCCGAGCCACCACCCCCGCCGCCGCTGTCCCAGTCGCCGCCCGAGCCGAAATCGACCGAGCGGCTCGACAGCTCGTCGGCCGCGCCGTTGTCGAAGTAGCCGGGGCTCATGCCGCCATCCGATGCAGGGCTGGCCGACGACGAACCGCCGTCGCGGTGGCCGTCCAGCAGCTTCTCGGCCAGCATGCCGGCCGCGAAACCGCCGGCCGCTGCCAGGCCGGTGCCCAGCATGCCGCTGCCCTGGCCGCCGCCCATCGGGCTGTAGTTGGGGCCGTAGCCACCGCTCTGCATGCCGCCGTAGGCGGGCGCCATCGACTGCACGTTGCGGCGGGCGCTGAACATGCGCCACAGCAGCACCGCGATCACCGCGAAGCCGGCGCCCCAGATCCAGCCGGGAATGCCGCTGCTGCGCTGCGCGGCGGCGCGGGGTGCCTGCGCCGCGGTACCGGTACCGGCCGCCGTGCCGCCGGCCGAGGTGGTGGCGCGCTGCTCACGCTCCAGCAGCTGCTCGAAGCTCTTGAACTTGTCGGGCTGCGTGAAGCCGATCGCCGGGTCGAGCTGCTGCGCGAGGCGGGCCTCCTGGAGCGCGAACTCGAAGCGCTTGTTGTGCGCCAGGATCTCGGCGTAGACGTAGTGCGCCTTCGCGCTGCCGGGCTTGGCCGCGACCACGTCGCGCATCAGCACCTCGGCCTGGGCATAGTTGCCCTTCTGCACCTCGGCCTGCACATCGGTGACGGACGGCAGCGCGAACGCCGCGGCCGACACCAGACCCATGGCCACGAAGGCCAGCATGGCAAGAAGTCGTTTCATGTCCGTTTGCCTTTCATAAGGAATCTGCGGCCTTCAGGTGGGGGCCGATGCGCCGGTCACAAGGGCCTGCCGCAGCTCGGCCCGGGCGTGCCGCATCACGGCGATGCCGCCCTGCAGGCCGAGGCCGGCCATCAGCAGCGCGACCACGACATCGGGCCACATCGTACCGGTGCCGAACACGCCGACCGCCGCCAGCAGCACCGCGGCGTTCCCGATCGCATCGTTGCGGCTGCACAGCCACACCGAGCGCATGTTGGCATCGCCCTCGCGGAAGCGGTAGAGCAGCAGCGCGACGCCCAGGTTCACCGCCAGCGCCAGCGCACCGATCCAGCCCATCGTGGCCGGTGCCGGCGACGCGCCGTACCAGGCATGCCACAGCGCCAGCCCCAGCACGCCGGCGCCATAGACCGCCATCGTCGCGCCCTTGAGCCAGGCGACCCGCGGCCGCCAGACCGCGGCCATGCCGAGCGCGACGAGGCTCAGCCCGTAGTTGACGGCATCGCCGAAGAAATCGGCCGCATCGGCCAGCAGCGAGGCCGAATCGGCATGCACGCCGCCGCCGATCTCCAGCACGGCCATGCCGGCGTTCAGCGCCAGCGCGACCCACAGCACGCGGCGGTAGCCGGCCGACACCGGGCCGGTGGGCAGGTGGTCATGGGAATGGCCGTGGCCGCCTGCCCCGTCGTGGGCGTGGCTCTGGTTGTCGTGATCGCAGCAATGTCGTGACATGGACAACTCGTGGCAAGGCGGAAGCGCTGTGGCACATTCGAAAGCCTGGAGTCCCTCCAAGGTCAAGTCCCCATGCGCATCAAGGATGTATCCGAAGCCACCGGCGTGCCGGCCGACACCATCCGGCACTACGAGAAGGCCGGGCTACTGCCGCTGCCGGCGCGCGCCGGCAACAACTACCGCCGCTACACCGAGGCCGATGTGCAACGGCTGCGCTTCATTCGCAACTGCCGGTCGCTGGACATGAGCCTGGACGAAGTGCGCCCGCTGCTCGACTTCCTGGACCACCCGCAGGCCGATTGCTCGAAGGTGGATGCGGTGATCGAGGGCCACCTGGCGCACGTGCGCGAGCGGCTGGCGAGCCTGCAGGTGCTGGAGCGCCAGCTGGAGCTGCTGACGCAGGTGTGCGGCCCGCAACGCATGCACGAACTTTGCGGCATCGTGATGGCGCTGTCGAAGGATGCGCCGGGCGGCGTGCCCCCGACCGGCCGCGGCGTGCACACGACCTGAATCCCGACCCTACAATTCGCGCCGCAGCGGTCCGTGGCGGCCGCGTTCCGGAAAGCCTCCTCATGAACAACGAGCCCCCCGCCGACAAGCCCGTCGGTCACAACCACGGTCCCGACCTCTCGCACATCGCCCCGCGCGACAAGGCGGAGATCCTGGCGCAGGCCCTGCCGTACATCCGAAAGTTCCATGGCAAGACCATGGTCATCAAGTACGGCGGCAACGCGATGACCGATCCGGCGCTGCAGCAGGATTTCGCCGAAGACGTGGTGCTGCTGAAGCTGGTGGGCATCAACCCGGTGGTGGTGCACGGCGGCGGGCCGCAGATCGAGGACGCGCTGGCCAAGATCGGCAAGAAGGGCACCTTCATCCAGGGCATGCGCGTCACCGACGAGGAGACCATGGAAGTGGTCGAGTGGGTGCTGGCCGGCCAGGTGCAGCAGGACATCGTCGGGCTGATCAATGCGGTCGGCGGCAAGGCCGTCGGCCTGACCGGGCGTGACGGCGGGCTGATCCGCGCGCACAAGCTGAAGATGGTCGACCGCGACGACCCGACCAAGGTGCACGATGTCGGCCAGGTCGGCGAGATCGAGTCGATCGATCCGTCGGTCGTCAAGGCGCTGCAGGACGACCAGTTCATCCCGGTGATCTCGCCGCTCGGCTTCGGCTCGGAGAACGAGAACTACAACATCAACGCCGACGTGGTCGCCGGCAAGCTGGCCGAGGTGCTGAAGGCCGAGAAGCTGCTGATGCTGACCAACATCCCCGGCGTGCTCGACAAGCAGGGCAAGCTGCTGACCAACCTGTCGGCGCGCGAGATCGACGAGCTGTTCGACGACGGCACGATCAGCGGCGGCATGCTGCCGAAGATCGCTTCGGCGCTCGATGCCGCGAAGAACGGCGTGAACACCGTGCACATCATCGACGGCCGCGTGCCGCACGCGATGCTGCTCGAGATCCTGACCGAGCAGGCTTACGGCACGATGATCCGGAGTCATTGAGCCCCCCAGTCGCTTCGCTCCTGCCCCCAAGGGGCGCTACCCAGCGGCCCGGCAAAGCCGGTTCCGCGGGCGTTGCTTGATGGGGGCGCCAGGCTTCGCCTGGCGCGTTACTTCGGCGGGTAGCCTGCCTCCGTCAACGCCGCCGCGAGGAGGCTTCGGTCCGACGCCGATTCCACCTCGACGGTGTGCTCCGCCAGGTTCACCACCACCAGCGCGTGCGGATCCGCCTCTTTCAGCGCCTGTGTCACCGCCTTGACGCAGTGGCCGCAGCTCATCCCGTCCACTTGAAACTCGATCATCTCTCTCTCCAATGACATTGGTCGACAGTGACGCACTGTGAAGCTTGCCACGATGGCAAGGTCAAGCCTCGGCGCGAAGCCCCACGACGCACAAGGCCTTGACCTTGCCATGATGGTAAGGTCGACAGTCGCGTCATGAACACGAACTCCCTGTCCCTCAGCATCGGCGGCATGACCTGCGCGTCGTGCGTCGCGCGCGTCGAGAAAGCCTTGCAGCGCGTGCCCGGCGTGGTGTCGGCGACCGTCAACCTCGCGACCGAGCGCGCCGAGGTGCAGACCCGCGGCGGCGATGCCGCGGCGCTGCTCGCGGCGGTCGAGAAGGCGGGCTACGCGGCGCATGTGCACGAGGACGACGAGGCGCCCACTACCGCAGCGCCAGCCTGGCCGGTGATCGTGGCGGCCGCGCTGTCGCTGCCGCTGGTGCTGCCGATGTTGCTGTCGCTCGCTGGCATCGAGGCGATGCTGCCGGGCTGGCTGCAGTTGCTGCTCGCTGCACCGGTGCAGTTCGTGCTCGGCGCCCGCTTCTACCGCGCCGGCTGGAAGGCGCTGCGCGCGCGCGCCGGCAACATGGACCTGCTGGTCGCGCTCGGCACCTCGGCCGCCTTCGGGCTCAGCGTGCAGCAGCTGCTGGCGCATGGGGCGCAGGGCGGCCACGGCCACCTGTATTTCGAGGCGTCGGCGGTGGTGATCACGCTGGTGCTGCTCGGCAAGTGGCTGGAGCAGCGCGCGAAGCGCCAGGCCACCGATGCGATCCAGGCGCTGAACGCATTGCGCCCGCAGACGGCGCGCGTGCGCCGCGACGGCGTCGAGCGCGACCTGCCGATCGCGCAGCTGCAGGTCGGCGACCTCGTCGTGGTGCGGGCCGGCGAGCGCCTGCCGGTCGATGGCGAGGTGCTCGAAGGCGAGAGCCACGTCGATGAATCGCTGATCACCGGCGAAGGCCTGCCGGTGCTGCGCCAGCCGGGCGCGCGCGTGATCGGCGGGGCGGTCAACGGCGAAGGGCTGCTGCTGGTGCGTGCGACGACGCTCGGCGCCGCATCGGCGCTGTCGCGCATCGTCCACCTGGTCGAATCCGCGCAGGCGAAGAAGGCGCCGATCCAGCAGCTGGTCGACCGCGTCAGCGCGGTGTTCGTGCCGGTCGTGCTGGCGCTGGCCTTGGTCACGCTGCTCGGCTGGGGCATGGCGACCGGTGGCTGGGAGCAGGCGGTGCTGAATGCAGTGGCGGTGCTGGTGATCGCGTGCCCGTGTGCGCTCGGCCTCGCGACGCCGGCGGCGCTGATGGCCGGCACCGGCGTCGCGGCGCGGCGCGGCATCCTGATCAAGGACGCCGAGGCGCTGGAACGCGCGCGCCAGGTCGACATCGTCGCGTTCGACAAGACCGGCACGCTGACCGAGGGCCGGCCGGAGCTCGTCGCGTGCGAGGCGGCGGACGGCGATGCGCAGGCGCTGCTCGCCGACAGCGCGGCGCTGCAGGCCGGCAGCGAGCACACGCTGGCGG
>NZ_JBFUFQ010000054.1:0-31215 GCF_056403355.1 Rhizobacter sp. P2_H3
TCGGCGAGGATCGGGTCGTCGTGCAGGATCGGCCCGCAGTCGTTGGGGCCGGGGATGTCGGCGGCGGTCAGCACCGCGACGACGCCCGGCTGCGCCCGCAGCACCGCGAGGTCGATCGCCAGCAGCCGCCCGTGCGCCACCGGCGACAGCCCGAGCGCCGCGTGCAGCGTGCCGGCGAGCTCCGGCAGGTCGTCGATGTAGGCGGCCTCGCCGGCGACGTGCAGGTGCGCCGATTCGTGCGGCCGGCTGATGCCGACGCGCGCGCCTTCACGCAGCGCGACGGCTTCGGCGTCGGGCTCGGCCTGCAGGAAAGGATCCACGGCCTTGTTCATGCCATCACGCTCCAGGCCCGCGTGGCCTCGACCGGCAGCGGGTCCACCGCGCGCGTCTCCAGCCAGAAGCGCCGCAGCAGGTTCTGCGCGACCTGCAGCCGGTAGGCGGCGCTCGCGCGCATGTCGCTGAGCGGCGTGAAGTCCTGCGCCAGCGCAGCCTGCGCGGCCTTCAAGGCGGCCTCGTCCCACGCGCGGTCCTGCAACGCCGCCTCGGCCTGCGCGGCGCGCTTGACGATGCCCGCCATGCCGCCGAACGCCAGCCGCACCTGCGCGACCGTGCCGTCGGCCGCGAGCCCGATCGACAGGCCGGCGCACACGGCCGAGATGTCGCAGTCGAAACGCTTGCTGATCTTGTACGCGCGCACCTGCTGCTGCACGGCCGCCAGCGGTACGACGATCTCCTGCACGAACTCGCCGGGCTGCAACTGGTTCTTCATGTAGTCGAGGTAGAACGCGGCGAGCGGCACGCGCCGCGCCTTGCTGCCGCGGCGCAGCACCAGCTCGGCGTCGAGCGCGAGCAGCACCGGCGCCGAATCGCCGATCGGCGAGCCGTTGGCCACGTTGCCACCCATCGTGCCGGCATGCCGGATCGGCGGCGACGCGAAACGCAGCCACACCTCGGTCAGCGCGGGCACGTGCCGCGCGAGCGCCGACCAGGCGTCTTCGAGCGAGGCCCCGGCGCCGATGTGCAGGTGGCCGTCGCGCTCGTCGATGCGCTTCAGCTCGGCCACGTCGCCCAGGTAGAGGATCTCGCCGAGGTCGCGGAACTGCTTGTTGACCCACAGCCCGATGTCGGTCGAGCCGGCCAGCAGCGTCGCCTTCGGGTGCTGCTCGCGCAGCGCCGCGAGCGCCTCCAGCGTGCGCGGCGCGAAGTAGTCGTCGACGCGCGGGCCGCCGGCGGCCTGGCGGTTGAAGCCGGCGTAGTGGAGGCCGTCGGTGCTGCCCGCGAGCGTCTTCAGCGCGGCCACCACCGGCAAGGGGTCGAGCGCGACCGGCGGCAGCTCGAACATGCGCTCGCCGGCATCGAGGATGGGCCGGTAGCCGGTGCAGCGGCACAGGTTGCCCGACAGCTCGTCGGCCAGTTGCTGCCGGGTCGGCACCTGCCCGCAGGCACGGTGGCCCTCGTAGCCGGCCCACAGCGACATCACGAAGCCCGGCGTGCAGAACCCGCACTGCGAGCCGTGGCACTCGACCATCGCCTGCTGCACCGGGTGCAGCGCGCCGCCGGCCTGGTCCTTCAGGTCTTCGACGGTGAACAGCGCCTTGCCGGCCAGCGTCGGCAGGAACTGGATGCAGGCGTTGACGGTGCGCAGCGCGAGGCCACCGACCCGCTGCGCGGGCGCCGTCCGCTCATCCGCCAGTTCCCCCACCACCACCGTGCAGGCACCGCAATCGCCCTCGTTGCAACCCTCCTTGGTGCCGGTGCAGCGGGCGTCCTCGCGCAGCCACTCGAGCACCGAGCGCGTCGGATGAACGCCGCCCACCTCGACGATCTCGCCGCGGTGGAAGAAGCGGATGGGCTGGGTGCTCATGGAAATCCGGGGTTGGTCAACAAGCATAGGACAGACTCCGCAAGGGTAAACCTCCGTCGCCGCCGGGATACGATGGCGCCCCGACGCCCTGGCTTTGCAATTCACGGGCCCGGCCCCTGGCCTGCCCCCACCCGACTTCCCGCATGACACCCCGCCGCATCGCGCTGCGCGCCGACCTGCTCGACTTCACCGCCGCACCCGACTGGGGCGACACCGAGTCGCCGGCCGTGCGTTTCCGCCCCGACCACTGGCTGCTGGTCGAGGACGGCCGCATCGCGGGCGCGCAGCCCGGCACGCCCGACACCCGCTGGCAGCTGCACGACCACCGCGGCCGGCTGCTGATGCCCGGCTTCATCGACAGCCATGTGCACAGCCCGCAGCTCGACGTGATCGCGAGCTACGGCACCGCGTTGCTCGACTGGCTGGACACCTACACCTTCCCGGCCGAGCGCCGCTATGCCGACGCGGGCGAGGCCGAGCGCGGCGCGGCACGCTTTCTCGATGCGCTGCTGGCGCACGGCACGACCGCCGCCGTCGTCTTCCCGACCGTCCACAAGGTCAGCGCCGACCGGCTGCTGGCCGGCGCCCAGGCGCGCGGCATGCGGCTGATCGCCGGCAAGGTGCTGATGGACCGGCATGCGCCCGACGGGCTGCGCGACGACGTCGACCAGGCCGAGCGCGATTGCGTCGAGCTGATCGAGCGCTGGCATGGCGTCGACCGGCTCGCCTACGCGGTGACGGTGCGCTTCGCGCCGACCAGCACGCCGGCCCAGCTCGCGATGGCCGGCCGGCTGTGCGCGGCCTGGCCCGGCCTCTACATGCAGACCCACGTGGCCGAGAACCGCGACGAGGTGCTGTGGGTGGCCGAGCTGTTCCCCGAGGCGCGCAGCTACCTCGACGTGTACGCCCGCGCCGGGCTGCTGAACGAGCGCAGCGTGCTGGCGCACGGCATCTGGCTGGACGATGCCGACCGGGCGGCGATCCGGGCCAGCGGTGCGCAGATCGCCCACAGCCCGTCGTCGAACCTGTTCCTCGGCAGCGGTCTGTTCGGCTGGCGCGCCGCCGAGGCCGCCGGCTGCGCGGTCAGCCTGGCGACCGACGTGGGCGGCGGCACCAGCCTGTCGATGCTGCGCGCCGCGAGCGACGCCTACCGCGTGCAGGCGATGGCCGGCGAGCGGCTGACGGCCTGGAAGGCGCTGCATGCCGGCACGCGCGGCGCGGCCAAGGCGCTCGGGCTGGCCGACGAGATCGGCTCGCTGGAGGCCGGGCGGGTCGCCGACCTGTGCGTCTGGGACTGGGCGGTGGGGCCGGTCGCCGAGCGTCGGATGGAGGTGGCGCGGGGCTTGCATGAGCGGGTGTTTGCGTGGATGACGCTCGCGGACGAGCGGAACCTGGTGTCGACGTGGGTGAACGGAGTGCAACGGCATGGGCGACGGGATTGAGGGGGCGGCGATGCTTCGACTGGAACTGACCGACCTCAGCAAGAGCTACCCCGCCGTCAAGGCGAACGACCGCGTCAACCTGCGCGTCAAGCCCGGCGAGATCCATGCCGTGCTCGGCGAGAACGGCGCCGGCAAGTCGACGATGATGAAGATGATCTACGGCGCGGTCCGCCCCGATGCCGGCGTGATCCGCTGGAACGGCCAGCCGGTCGAGATCCGCAACCCGCAGGAGGCGCGCGCGCTGGGCATCAGCATGGTGTTCCAGCACTTCAGCCTGTTCGACACCCTCACCGCCGCCGAGAACGTCTGGCTCGGCCTGGACAAGTCGCTGACGCTCGCCGCCGTGACGCAGCGCATCACCGAGGTCGCCCGCGTCTACGGCCTCGGCGTCGACCCGCTGCGCCCGGTGCACACGCTGTCGGTCGGCGAGCGCCAGCGCGTCGAGATCGTGCGCGCGCTGATGACCAACCCGAAGCTGCTGATCCTCGACGAGCCGACCTCGGTGCTGACGCCGCAGGCCGTCGAGACGCTCTTCATCACGCTGCGCCAGCTCGCCGCCGAGGGCTGCAGCATCCTCTACATCAGCCACAAGCTCGACGAGATCCGCGCGCTGTGCCACCACTGCACCGTGCTGCGCGGCGGCCGCGTCACCGGCGAGGTCGACCCGACGCAGGAGACCAATGCCAGCCTGTCGCGCCTGATGATCGGCGCCGAGCCGCCGCAGCTGCAGCACGTGCAGGCGCGGCTCGGCGACGTGGCGCTGTCGGTGCGCGAGCTCACGGTGCCCAAGCGCGACCAGTTCGGCATGGACCTGCAGGGCATCAGCTTCGACGTGCGCTGCGGCGAGATCGTCGGCATCGCCGGCGTCTCCGGCAACGGCCAGCAGGAGCTGATGGCCGCGCTCTCCGGCGAGGACCCGCGCGCCGAGGCCGAGAGCATCGTGCTGTTCGAGCGGCCGGTGGGCCGCCAGTCGCCGCGCCGCCGCCGGGCGCAAGGCCTGAACTTCGTGCCCGAGGAACGCCTCGGCCGCGGCGCGGTGCCGACGCTGTCGCTCGCGCAGAACACGCTGCTCACGCGCACCGCCGCGGTGACGGCGCAGGGCTGGATCCGCACCGGCGAGGTCGCCGCGCTCGCGAACCGGCTGATCCAGCGCTTCAACGTGAAGGCGGGCGGGCCCGAGGCGCCGGCCAGGAGCCTGTCCGGCGGCAACCTGCAGAAGTTCATCGTCGGCCGCGAGATCGATGCCGCGCCGCGCCTGCTGATCGTCTCGCAGCCGACCTGGGGCGTCGACGTCGGCGCGGCCGCGCAGATCCGCGGCGAGCTGCTGAAGCTGCGCGACGCGGGCTGCGCGGTGCTGGTCGTCAGCGAGGAGCTCGACGAGCTGTTCGAGGTCTGCGACCGCCTGGTGGTGATCGCACAGGGCCGCGTGTCGCCGTCGATCGCGACCACGCAGGCCACGGTGGAGCAGATCGGCGAATGGATGAGCGGGCTGTGGGCGCCGCGCGGAGCGGCCTTCCACCCGGAGGCGAAGCATGCTGAAGCTTGAGCCGCGCCCGGCGCAGAGCCGGCTGATGTCGATCGCCTCGCCGCTGCTGGCGCTGGCGATCACGGTGGCGATCGGCGTCGTGCTGTTCCTGCTGCTCGGCAAGGATCCGCTGCGCGGGCTGCAGGTGTTCTTCGTCGAGCCGCTGAAGAGCGCGTATGCGCTGTCGGAGCTGGCGGTGAAGGCGACGCCGCTGCTGCTGATCGCGCTCGGCCTCGCGGTGTGCTTCCGCTCCAACGTCTGGAACATCGGCGCCGAGGGGCAGTTCGTGCTGGGGGCGATTGCGGCCGGCGGGGTCGCGATGCTGGCCGAGCCGGGCACGGGGCGTTGGATCGTGGTACCGATCCTCGTGGCCGGCGTGCTCGGCGGCATGGCCTGGGCCGCGATCGTCGCGCTGCTGCGCGACCGCTTCAACGCCAACGAGATCCTGGTCAGCCTGATGCTGGTCTACGTCGCCGAGCAGGTGCTGGGCTGGCTGGTCTACGGCCCGTGGAAGGACCCGAACGGCTACAACTTCCCGCAGACCATGACCTTCCTCGACGCCACCAAGGTGCCGCGGCTGTTCAGCGGGCTGCGCGTCAACATCGGCCTGCTGCTCGCGCTGCTCGCGGTGGGCGCGTTCTGGGCCTTCCTGTTCCGCACCTATGCCGGCTTCCAGCTGCAGGTCGGCGGGCAGGCCCCGGCGGCGGCGCGCTACGCCGGCTTCTCGTCGCGGCGCGCGCTGTGGACGGCGCTGCTGCTGTCGGGCGGCATGGCCGGGCTGGCCGGCGGGCTGGAGGCGGCCGGCCCGCTCGGCCAGCTGACCCTGCACGTGCCGGTGGGCTACGGCTTCGCGGCCATCATCGTCGCCTTCGTCGGCCGGCTGCACCCGGTGGGCATCGTGTTCTCGGCGATCCTGATGAGCATGTTCTACATCGGCGGCGAGCTGGCGCAATCGCGCCTGGGCCTGCCGAAATCGCTGACCGGCGTGTTCCAGGGCCTGCTGCTGTTCTCGCTGCTCGCCTGCGACACGCTGATCCACTACCGCATCCGCTGGAAGCCGGCGCACGCCCCCGCCGCGCCCGCGCCGGCGGCGGCGTCCTCCACCGCCGAGGGACAAGCCTGATGGACGCCATCGCCCTGCTGATCGCCGCCACGCTGAGTTCCGGTACCGTGCTCGCGTTCGCCGCGCTCGGGCTGCTGGTCAACGAGCGCGCCGGCATCGTCAACCTCGGCGCCGAAGGGATGATGCTGGTGGCCGCGCTGGCCGGCTTCGCGACCGCGGTGCACACCGGCAGCGACTGGCTCGCCTTCGCGGCCGGCGCCGGCGCCGGCGCGCTGCTGGCCGCGGTCTTCGGCGCGCTGGTGATCTGGCTCAACACCAACCAGTACGCGACCGGGCTCGCGCTGAGCCTGTTCGGCAGCGGGCTGTCGGCCTTCCTCGGCACCGGCTTCGTGCAGGAGAAATTGTCCGAACGCGCGCACTTCCAGCTGCCGCTGCTGGCCGACATCCCGTTCATCGGCCCGGCGCTGTTCCGCCAGCACCCGATGGTGTACGCCGCGATGGCGTTGACGGCGGCACTCGCCTGGTTCCTGTACCGCTCGCGCGCCGGACTGGTGCTGCGCGCGGTCGGCGAATCCCCCGAATCGGCGCACGCACTGGGCTACCCGGTGCGCCGCATCCGCCTCGCGGCGGTGATGGCGGGCGGCGCGCTGTGCGGGCTGGCGGGCGCCTACCTCTCGGTCGTCTACACGCCGCTGTGGGTCGAGGGGATGGTCGCCGGCAAGGGTTGGATCGCGCTGGCCCTGACGACCTTCGCGACCTGGCGACCGGCACGCGTCTTGCTCGGCGCCTACCTGTTCGGCGGCGTGACGATGCTGCAGTTCTACCTGCAGGGCGAAGGCGTGCAGGTCTCGGCGCAGCTGCTGACGATGCTGCCCTACCTGTCGACCATCGTCGTGCTGGTGCTGATCTCGCGCAATGCCGGCTGGATCCGCGTGAACATGCCGGCGTCGCTCGGCAAGCCGTTCTTCCCCGGCAGCTAGCCCCGGTAGCTGGCCTGATAAATTCTTGCGTTCCTCACCCTGGAGTTCCCATGACCTCAATCTCGAAACGTGCCCTGCTGAAGCTCGCAGGGTGGAGCACGCTGGCGGCCGGCACCGCGCTGGTGGGCTGCGGCAAGAAGGAAGAGGCGCCTGCGCCCACGCCGGCACCGGTGGCCGCCGCCTCGGCCGCGGCCCCGAAGCCGGAGCCGCTGAAGATCGCGTTCGCCTACGTCGGCCCGGTCGGCGACGGCGGCTGGACCTTTGCGCACGACAACGCGCGCAAGGCGCTCGAGAAGGAATTCGGCGACAAGATCCAGACCAGCTTCGTCGAGAAGGTGCCCGAGGCGGCCGACGCCGAGCGGGTGTTCCGCGACATGGCCAGCCAGGGCAACAAGCTGATCTTCGGCACCACCTTCGGCTACATGGAGCCGATGCTGAAGGTCGCGGCCGACCTGAAGGACGTGAAGTTCGAGCATGCCACCGGCTTCAAGCAGGCCGAGAACATGCGCACCTACGACAGCCGCACCTATGAAGGCGCGTACATGGCTGGCGTGATCGCCGGCGGCATGACGAAGACCAACACGCTGGGCGTGGTCGGCTCGATCCCGATTCCCGAGGTGATCCGCAACATCAACAGCTTCACGCTGGGTGCGCAGTCGGTGAACCCGAAGATCAAGACCAAGGTGGTCTGGGTCAACGAGTGGTTCAACCCGCCGAAGGAAACCGACGCCGCGCAATCGCTGATCAACGGCGGCGCCGACGTGCTGATGCAGAACACCGACTCGAGCGCGGTGCTGCAGACGGCCGAGAAGGCCGGCAAGTACGCATTCGGCTGGGACAGCGACATGACCGCCTACGGCCCGAAGGCCCACCTGGCCTCGAGCATCATCAACTGGTCGCCGTACTACATCAAGGCGACGCGGGATGCGCTGGACGGCAAGTGGGCCGGCAACAGCGCCTCGTGGTGGGGCGTCAAGGAAGGCGCGATCGACCTGGTGTCGATCTCCGACAAGGTGCCGGCCGAGCTGAAGGAGAAGGTCGAGAAGGTGAAGGCCGGCCTGAAGGACGGCAGCTTCGCGATCTGGAAGGGCCCGATCGTCGGCAACGACGGCAAGGAAGTGCTGAAGAAGGACGAGGTCGCCGATGACAAGTTCATGAGCGGCATCAAGTTCTTCGTGAAGGGCGTCGACGGCAAAGTCCCCGGCGGAAAGTGACACCCACCCCCGAGGCGCTTCGCGCCTCCCCCTCAAGGGGGCGCCTCCAGTGGCCCGGCAGAGCCGGTTCCACGGAGTCCGCTTGATGGGTCGCACGCTGGCGCGGCGACATGCCTGCTGAGAATGGCTTGGTGGAAGCAACGCTCTGGCACCCGGTCGCCGACAGCTCTGCGCTGACCGACGGACCGCTTGCCGCGCGCTTGCTCGCCCACGACCTGGTGCTGTGGCGCGACGACACCGGCCGCGCCCGCACGTTCACCGACCGCTGCCCGCACCGCGGCACGCGGCTTTCGCTCGGGCGCGTAGTTCAGCACGAAGGCCGCGCCTCGCTCGAATGCCCGTACCACGGCTGGCGCTTTGGGCACGATGGCGCCTGCGTGCTGATCGCGTCGCAGCCGTCGTTCGCGCCGCCGCCCTCGCATGCGGCCTGCGCGCATGAAGCGCAGGAGGCGCATGGCCTCGTGTGGGTGCGGCTGCAGCCGGGCGACACGCCCCTGCCCGCCTTCGAGGCCGAGACCGACCCGCAACTGCGCAAGCTGCTGTGCGGCCCGTACGACGTGGCGACCTGTGCCGGCCGCATCGTCGAGAACTTCCTCGATCTGTCGCACTTCGGCTTCGTGCACGACGGCTGGCTCGGCGAGCGCGCGCAGCCGCAGACGCCCGCTTACACCGTGCAGTCCACGCCGACCGGCTTCGTCGCCACCGGCTGCAGGGCCTGGCAGCCGCAGAGCAACCGGCTGTCGACCGAAGGCAGCTGGGTCGACTACCGCTACGAGCTGACCGCACCGTTCAGCGCGGTGCTGACCAAGCTGCCGCAGGCGCAGGATGGCTACCTTGACGTGATCGGCCTGTTCGTCTGCCCGCTCGACGAGGAGCACAGCCGCGTCTGGTTCCGCCTGGCGATCACCGACCACGATTCCAGCGACGACGCGCTGCGCGCGTTCCAGCACACCATCTTCACGCAGGACCAGCCCGTCCTCGAGTCGCAGCAGCCCAGGCGGCTGCCGCTCGCGGACGGCGAGGTGCACTGCGCGGCCGACCGCAGCTCGGCCGCCTACCGCCGCTTCCTGATCGAACGCGGCATCCGTTTTGGAGCCATCGCATGAACCTCGACGCCATCCCTCGCGACCGCCTGCCCGCGCTGCTGTGCGCGATGCCGAAGGCCGAGCTGCACATCCACATCGAGGGCTCGCTGGAGCCGGAGCTGATCTTCGCGCTGGCGCAGCGAAACGGCGTGTCGATCCCGTATGCCAGCGTCGAGGCGCTGCGCGAGGCCTATGCGTTCACCGACCTGCAGAGCTTCCTCGACATCTACTACGCCGGCGCGAGCGTGCTGCTGAAGGAGGAAGACTTCTTCGACATGGCGATGGCCTACTTCCGCCGCGCGGCCGCCGACAACGTCGTCCATGCGGAGCTGTTCTTCGATCCGCAGACGCACACCGAGCGCGGCGTCAGCTTCGAGACGGTGATCAACGGGCTGACGCGGGCGGGCGAGACGGCGCGGCGCGAACTGGGTGTCAGCAGCGCGCTGATCCTGTGCTTCCTGCGGCACCTGAGCGAAGAAGCCGCGTTCGAGACGCTGGCACAGGCGCTGCCGTTTCGCGAGCGCTTCATCGGCGTCGGCCTCGACAGCAGCGAGCGCGGACACCCGCCGGAGAAGTTCGCGCGCGTGTTCGCGAAGTGCCGCGAACTGGGATTGCGGCTGGTCGCGCACGCCGGCGAGGAAGGCCCGCCGGCCTACATCTGGAGCACGCTCGACGTGCTGAAGGTCGAGCGCATCGACCACGGCGTGCGCTGTGTTGAAGACCCTGTGTTGGTGAAGCGGTTGGCCGCCGAGCGCATGCCGCTGACGGTGTGCCCGCTGTCGAACGTGAAGCTGTGCGTGTACCCCGACATGGCGGCGCATCAGCTGGGCGCCTTGCTCGATGCGGGCCTGTGCGCGACGGTCAACTCGGACGACCCGGCGTACTTCGGCGGCTACATGAACGCGAACTTCCTCGCGACCTTCGACGCGCTGCCGGCGCTGGGGGCGCGGCAGGCGTATCAGTTGGCGAAGAACAGCTTCGAGGCGAGCTTCGTGGATGGCGCTCAAAAGGCTGCGTGGGAGCAGAAGCTCGACAAGGCATTCGCCGCCTTCTGAGGTCCTGCAGGTCTCAAGCCTGCAGTTTCCAGCGTGATCCAGCGATGGCAGCCCGCCACGCCATCTCGAACTCCCGACCATCCAGCCCCTCGATCACGAACTCCGGATCGGCCGCGATATCGGCAGCGAGCGGCACGGGTCTTTCGCCCAGGAACGTGTGCCCGCTTGTCTGGTGGTCGCTGGCGAAGCCCATGTGGCCATCCGCGAAAACCTCCACCTTGCGGACCTCATAGCGTTCCGCATCGAGTTCGCTCAGGAGAAGAATCGGCTCGGAGGCATGCTGGTGAAGCCAGCGAACTTTCACGTAGTCCATTCAGTTTTCTCCACTGCGGATGAGCCGCCCCGAGAGATCGAGAGGCTCTCGACCAAGCACAACATACACGCCGTCGCGGCCTTTCAGTACGTCGATTCCCACCATATCGATCTCGATGAAGTGTGTGAATCGCCGTGCCTGGAAYGGTTGCCCCAGAAAGCACCTCGACAACTGGCTGGAGGACAGTGTGCCGGGAACCCTGTCCGAAAGGTACTGACCTTCACCGTACCGGACATCTCGTGGATTGTGTCTCTTCAGGGATGGCAGCAGGTGGCCCGTCTCGAGGATTCCTCTCAGGCCAACGCCGTCCGTGTAGTGAAACAGCGTCGTGCGTCGGTTACTGCCGTGAATGATGTCGGTGCGGCTCATGGTGCCGGCAGTCCTCGCGATGCGCCGAAGAATCGGCGAAAACCCGCGAGGCTTTCACAGACACGCTCTTCACGAAACCTGTGAAATCGTGTTCGTGCGCCAAAGCAACAGAGACATGCAGACGCTTGCGCTTCACTCCCGCCACATCCGCCCCGCCCAATCCGAGAAGGTCTTCAAGCGCTGCGCCTCGGCCCCGTGGTTGCGCGCCGACATCACGCTCCAGGCGATGTACTGCTCGCCGGTCCAGTCCACCCAGCCGCCGACCAGGTGCGGCTGCCCCTTCGCATTCAACGGCAGCGGCGTGCGCTTCGGATCGAGACAGAAACGGAAGCCCGACTTGATCTCCGGCTCGCTGCCGAACAGCGCATTCGGATCACACCGCCGCCACTGCTCGTAAGTGGTGTTCGCATACAGCGCGTTGTAGAGCGAGATCGAGCTGTTGATGAACATCAGGTGCAGCCCCGGCGTCACCGCGTCGAGCTGGCGGAAGCGCGACTTCTCCCAGTCCTCCGGCCCGCGGTCGACCACCTCGCCGACGCCCAGCTTGTGGATCGCCAGCGAAGCCCGGCTCTGGTGCCCCTTGTTGCGGAACAGGTCGGTCGGCGCGGCCGGATCCGGCTGGTTGAACGGCAGGTCGGTGTTGGCCAGCTGCGCGAGCTTGGTGCGCACCTGGAAGTAGCGCGCCAGGTGCATCGCCGACACGGGCCCCGGTGCCTTGGCGGTGATCAGGTCGTCGACCACCGCGGTCGTGAAGCCCATGTGGTACGGCCAGTCCATCGGCCCCTCCGACGCCCCCGGCCAGCCCGGGTTCACCGTCATCTGCAGCTGGTACCACTGGTTGGTGCGGTAGAACGACACCAGCCGCGGCTCCCACGAGAAGTAGTTCTCTCGACCGTTCACCGGCGCGAACAGCATGTGCGGTGCCGTGTAGAACACGCTCGGCCAGCTGAACGGCCAGCCGCGCGGCTCGCCGATGCCGACCCACTGGCCGCTGGCATTGCGCGAGCCGTGCAGCCAGTCCTGCCGCCCTTCGAGGCCGTAGGTGTGGGCCAGCTCCCATTGCTTGACGCTCATCCAGTGGATGGCGCCGAACAGCGCGCGCTCGATGAACGCTTCCTTCGTGAAGGCGGCCGGCAGGTTGACCGCACTCGCCGTCTGGGCCGACAGGCGCGCCTGCAGCTTCTTGCCGCCCAGTTCGCCACCATACGGCTTGGACGGGTCGCCCGACACGCGCGAGCCGCGGCCGCCGCCGGCGAAGGCGATGGTCTTGCCACCGACATCGTTGAGCCAGGCCTGTGCGCGTTCGCGCAGCTCGGGCGTCAGGTGGCTCCAGTCGCCGTAGACGCCGTTCGGGTTCCGGTTGGCATTCAGGAAATCGGAGACGCGCTTGACCACCTTGATCGGGTTCGAGCCGTCGTCGCCCTGGGTCTCGAACAGGCCCTGCGCCTGCCCCGCGTCGGGCGCCCAGATGTCAAGCGGGCTCTCGATCGGCAGCCACGCGCTCCAGTCCGGCAGCTGCAACGGGATCGGCATCTCGCGCGTGTTCAGCACCTTGCCGCGGCTCGGGTCCATCGCGGCGTCGAGCTCGGCCTGCGTCACCGCGGCGGTGCTGTTCGCGGCCTTGCCGGCGAACACGTTGACGAAGGACTTCGCATCGGGCAGCACCGCATCGAGGCCCGCACCGGCTGCCCATTCGACGGTCGGCTTCGCATCCAGGCCCGGGCCCGGCTGGTACGGCGGATTCCACGGCGTGGCCTGCGCGACGTGCGGCACCTTGGTGTACAGCGCGGCACGCAGGTAGGCGGCGATCTGCCTGCCTTGCGTCTCGCTCAGGCCATGGAAGCGCGAGCGCTGCACCACCGAGTTGTTCGAGAAGTTGAAGTACTGCAGGTCGCGGCCGTCGCTCGCGTGGCATGACGAGCACGCGGCGCGGATCGTCGTGTCGACGATCGGCGACTTCTTCAGCAGGTTCTGGCCGCTCCACAGGACCTTGCCCGCGTCGGCGTCGGCGCTCCAGGTGCGGCCGGCCTCCTTCTCGGCCTGGATGTCGGCCCACTGGCGCGGCTGGGCCGCGCCGAGGTGGCGGCCCGCGGCATCCTGGATCTGCAGGTCGAGGATGCGGAAGCCGTTGGAGTTGCCGTCGGTGCCGTTGAAGCGGAACTCGATGCGGTTGGTGGCCGGCAGCGCGACCAGGCGGGCGCGCGCGGTCGCGTCCAGCGGTACGCGGAAGCGGATCGTCAGCAGCCCGCCGTTGACGCCGCCGTGCGCGCGCTCGACTTCGTCGAGCTGCACCGTGCTGTCGCTGATGTCGATCCACGGCGCAGTGCTGCCATTGGGCCCGCCGACGATGCGCAGGCTGCCGGCGATCCTGGTCAGCGGCTTGGCGAGCGCCTCGAACTCCGGCGAGTTGTAGAAGCCGCAGCGGTGGCAGCGCACCACCAGCTGGCTCGCGCTACCGAGGGCTGACGCGTCGAGCGCGAGCTGGGCCGGCACGACGGTCGGTGCGTCGGGCGCGCCGGCGCCGAGGACTTCGAGCGGCAGCGTCAGCGTGGGAGCGGGCGCCGGGCTCGGTGCGGGGGACGGTGCAGGAGAAGGCGCCGGTGCCGGGCTGGGGGCTGGTGCCGGAGCGGGGGCCGGAGAGGGAGCCGGTGCAGGCGACGGCGCCGGAGCGGGCGCAGGTGCGGGTGCGGGTGCGGGTGCGGGAGCCTGCGCATCGGTCGCCAGCAACTGCCAGCGCTGGTTGTCGTTGTTGCCGCAGTCCCATTGCTGGATGCGGCCGCCGGCCACCGTGCTGAAATCCTTCACGTCGAGGCACTTGCCGCTGTGCTTCGCCGCGATGCGGAAGCTGTCGCCGACCGGCATCACGCTGAAGCGCTGGTTGGCGCCGGCGCCGTAGCTCCATTGCTGGATCAGCGCACCGTTGGCGGTCGAGATGTCGCTCACGTCGAGCGCGCGGCCGCTGTTGACGTTGATGAACGCATAGCTGCCATCGTCGGCCGCGCGCACCTCGAAGCGCTGGCTGGCCGAGGTGCTGCAGGCGGCCTGCAGCGTTTTCGCGCCATCGGTGGTGGCGGCGCCTTCGATGTCCAGGCACAGCTTCGACTGCAGGCCGCGCAGCGTGTACTGGCCGATCGCGAGCGCGCCGCGCGCGCTGCCGCCGCGCGGGAACAGCAGGAACTGCTGCGCCGCATCGCTGCTGCTGCAGCCGGCCTGCTGCAGCTGGGCGCCGTCGGCGTTCGAGCGATCGGCGATCGTCACGCACTTGCCGCTGGCCGCGCTGACCCAGCGGAAGCGGTTGCCCAGCACCCGCCACGGGCGAAAGCGCTGCGCGTTGGTGCCGTTGTCTGTCCACTGGTGGATGGCCGCGCCGTCGGCACCGGAGCTGCCCGACAGGTCGAACACCTGGCCGGTGCCGGCGTTCACGAGCTTCACGGCGCCGCCGGCCTGGGTCGTCAGGTCGAAGGCCTGCGTGAGGCCGGTGCCGCAGGTGGCCTGCTGGATGCGGCCGCCGTCGGGCGTCGACGGAACGGCGTCGACGCACTTGCCGCTTTGCGCATTGACGAGCACGTAGCGGCCGGGCGCGATCACCGGCGGCGCATCGCCGACCGCCTCGGCGGTCTCGCGGTTGAGCGCCGCATCGGATGCCGACCCGGCCGACGGGTTGCTGCCGCCGCAGGCGGCCAGCAGCAGCGAAACGGCCAGTGCGGCCGCGGTCGGCGTCGCGTGCAGCGTCGAATGAATGTGGCACATGGGATGTCCCTCTCCGATTCTTGTGCGCAGCGGCCGATCGGCCGCGCGTGTGAAACCGGTTCCATTCTTCCGCGCCGCCGTCCCGGCAGGCATCGCAATTGGCAAGCGTGTGAAAGCAGGCGTAAGGCAAGAGCGCGCTGGCGCTGAGTCCCCTCCCGTTCGGGCTGAGCCTGTCGAAGCCTTTGCCCGATGCGAGCAGACCCTTCGACAAGCTCAGGGTGAACGGATTGTCCCGTTCGGGCTGAGCTTGTCGAAGCCTTGGTTCGATACGAACGGGCCCTTCGACAGGCTCAGCGCGAACGGTGGTGCTCCATACGAACGGGGTCTTTGCGCCGCCAAACTTGAGGTCGCAGTTTGCGACCTCAAAACTCACGGCGCCATCAGGAACCGCTCCACCACCGTCAGTTGCTCCGGCACGTTCAACGCCGGCGCATGCCCGCAGCCCGGCACCGTCACCACCTGCGCGCGCGGGCCGCGCTGTCGCATCTGCTCGGCCACCTCGGGCAGCAGCAGGTCGGAGTGCTCGCCGCGCAGGCACAGCACCGGCAGCGTCAGCGTGTCCCATGCGTCCCACAGCCGGTAGTCGTCGTCGTGGTGGGTGAACTGCATCACCATCGCCGGGTCGTAGTGCGGCGTCACGCGGCCGTCGGGCAAGCGGCGCGTCGAGGTCTCGGTGAGGCGCCGCCACTGGCCGTCGCTCAGCCAGCCGTACGGCTGGTAGATCTTGCGGAAGTACTGCTCCAGCTCGCTCACCGTCTCGAAGGCTGCCGGCCGCCCTGCATAGCCGCGGATGCGCGCGAGCGCCGGCTCGGCCAGCTCCGGGCCGTTGTCGTTCAACACCAGCTTGCGGATGCGGCCGCGCAAGGCACCGGCCGCAGCCAGCGTGCCGATCGCACCGCCCATCGACGTGCCCACCCAGTGAAAGTCGTGCAGCCCGAGCTGGTCGACCAGCGACACCGCCTGCTGCGCGTAGAACGCCAGGCAGTACTCGCGCTCGGGTTCGCGGCTCCATTCGCTCAGGCCGCGGCCCAGCGTGTCCGGGCAGATCACCCGGAAGCGCTGCGACAGGTGCGCCGCCACCTCGTCCATGTCGCGGCAGGTGCGTGCGAGGCCGTGCCACGCGATCACCGTCTCGGCACGGCCGGCGCCCCACTCGGTGTAGTGGAGTTCGCGGCCCTCGCAGGCCAGGTAGTGCGACGTGAAGGCCACGACGGCTTTCAGTTCGGGACGGACACCGACGTGCCGCTGAACCCGATCTGGTCCGCCACCAGCGGCGCGGCGCTGATCGCCGGCACGTTGCCCGCGGTGATCATCGGCGCCGCGCTCGGTGCGCCACCACGCGGCGTTGCGCGCACCACCTGACTGGGCGGCAGCGCGGCACCGGTCTTCAGGTGCGCATACATCGCGTCCATCGCCCGGTTGAAGTACACGTGCAGCGGCACGAACCGTGTGTCGAAGCCTGGGAACGACAGGAAGCCGTCGAAGTGCTGGGCGTTCGCCACCTCGATGTAGCCCAGCTTGCTGGCCGCCGCCTCCACCGTCTTGTTGAACGCCACGTAGGCGCGCGCGTTGTTGTTGACCGGCACCAGCGCATCGCTGCGGCCCGCCACCACCAGCGCCGGCTTCGCGCGCAGGTTGCCGTTGACCACCACCTCGGCCATGCCGGCCTGCACCGCCGCCGCCTGCGCCGCGGTCGGACGCGTCGACGACGCGGTGGCCGTCAGCGCCGCGCCGGTCTCGTCGACGCCGGTCACCAGCGCACGCTGGCACAGCGCGTTGTCTAGGCCGAAGTCCTGCACGCCGGTCGACACCGAGATCGCGGCCGACCACAGCTTCGCGCCGCCGACGGAATCGTTGTAGACGACGCTGGCCGGCGACCCGTTGGCGGTGCCATTGCCGGTCGCGAAGCTCGGCGCCTTGCTCGCCGCGAGAGCTGCGATCGGGTTGCCGCCCGCATCCACCTGCGCGAAGCTGGTGTTGCACAGGTTGTCGGTCACCGAGAAGCGACCGTACATCATCGGGTACATCGCCGACAGGATCGGCCCGTTGCCGAGTGCGTAGTGCGCGTTGTGCATCTGGTCGTTGTCGGCGGTCCAGCCATAGGCGCGCAGCTTGGCCAATGCGTCGGCCGATTGGGCCGCCGTGTCCGCGCCGGTCACCAGGCCCTTGGCCGCGAGGCCCGCACAACGCGCCGCGGCCTTGCCGGTCTGCGCGGTCGCCACCAGGTAGTTGAAGGTCGAGGTCTCGGCCATCGCCGCGCCGGCCGCCAGCGCGGCGCAGGGCTGGTAGAGGTTGCCGTAGGTCGTGAAATCCCCCAGCTTCTTGCCGTAGCCGATGACCGCCGCGCCGCCGAACTCCACGCCGTAGCCGGTGGTGGTCGGCAGCTCGGTCACCGGCTCGCCGGCGACCACGCCGTCGATCAGGCCCGTCGCATCGGCCTCGGCCGCGCGCAGCACCGCCGCGCCGCCGTTCGACACCGAGCCGGCGATCACGATCGTGTTGGCCGCGGTGAACGGCAGCGGCGCCGCCGCATTGCCGTAGCGGTCGTTCAGCGCATACAGCCCGTAGGCGGCGGCCACCAGCGTGTCGCTGCCCCAGTCCTTCTCGGCGTTCTGCTGCGAGTGCGCCTGCTTCAGCGACAGCCGGTTCGGGAACAGCGCGTTGAATGTGGCACGCGCGGTGTCGGTCACCGCAGCGGCGAACGACGCTGCCGCGCCGGCCGCGGCCCGCGTCGCGCGCGTGCCGTCGATGCGGTTCACCGTGTCGTCCGCCATGTCGTACAGCCCCATGCCCTTGCCGGCATCGGTCAGCGCGACCGCGCAGCCATGCTTCAGGCCCCACTCGGCCGAGGTGGCGATCGCGCCGTACACACCGCGCGAACCGGACGACGGGCCGAGCACGAGGCACGGCGCGCTCTGGTTGAAGCTGTCGGGGATCTGCACCGCGATCGCGACCCGCTTGGTGCCGGCCGCGTTGTCCAGCACCGCGACGTACTCGCGGCCCGGGATCAGGCCCTCGCCGGTCGTCGCCTGGCCTGTCACATCGACGTTCGGCCCGTACAGCGTGCCGTAGCCGCCGCCGGCGCTGATGTCGACCAGGCCGCGGTAGTTGCTGAAGAGGGCGTTGCGGCGCAGCTCGGCGGCGGTCGGGTTCAGCGGATCGGCGTAGGTGGGTGCCGCGCCGCCCAGCCCGGACTTGCCGAGCCCGCCGGTCAGCAGGTCCTGCGTCGCGGCAGTGCTGCCGCTGCCGGTGCTGGTCGCGGGATAGTCCGTCATCGATTGCTGCGTGACGTTGGCGGGCAGTGTGTTGACGGGGGGTGGCATGTCGTCGTCGCTGCCGCAGCCGGCGACGGCAACGGCAGACAGTCCGAGGGCGGCGAGCGTGAGCGGGTGCAGGTTCATCTTCATGGCGATGTCTCCTTCTTGGTGTGAGGGGCCGGCTGGCTTGTCCGCATCGCGCGCAGCCGCCCCACGATCCCGTTCGGGAAGTGGTAGACCGACAGCACGAAGAGAACCCCGAGCCACAACAGCCAGCGCTCGGGCGAGATCAAGGTGGAGAGCAGCGGCACGCCGCCCACCAGCGGCGCGGCGAGCGCCATCAGGTTCTGCAGGTAGCTCTGCGCCAGCACGAACAGCAGGCTGCCGACGACCGCGCCGTAGACGCTGCCCATGCCGCCGATCACGACGATCAGCAGCACGTCGAGCATGATCTCGAAGCTCAGCGACGTGTCCGGCCCGTTGTAGCGCAGCCAGAGCGCGAGCACGCAGCCGGCGAGCGTCGCGAACAGCGCCGACAGCACGTTCGACAGCGTGCGGTACACCACCGTGYGGTAGCCGATCGCCTCGGCGCGGAAGTCGTTCTCGCGGATCGCCTGCAGCACGCGGCCGAACGGCGAGTTGACGATGCGCAGCATCGCGAGCACCAGCGTCAGCGCCACGGCAAACAGCAGGTAGTACGCGACCCGGCGATCGCCCAAGGCCTCGGGCAGCCGGAAGCTCAGCCCGTCTTCGCCGCCGGTCCAGTCCGACAGCTGCGACGCGAGCGTCAGGAAGGCCGAGGCCACCGCCAGCGTGATCATCGCGAAGAAGATCGCCTTCACGCGCAGGCTGAACAGGCCGATCAGCAGCGACAGCACGAGCGACACCGCGAGCGCCGCCAGCATGCCCACCGCCAGCGCGCCCCAGCCCGGCCCGAGCCGCGTGCTGGCGATCGCGATGCCGTAAGCGCCGATGCCGAAGAACATCGTGTGCGCGAAGCTGACGATGCCGGTGTAGCCGAGCAGCAGGTCGAAGCTCGCGACCAGCACGATGAAGACCATCACCTTGGCCGCGACGTTCATCGCCTGCGTGCCGGGGAACACGAACGGCGTGGCGGCCAGGCCGAGCACGATCGCGGCCAGCAGCACCGTGAGCACGCGGCTGCGCGGCAGGTCGTGCGACAGCAGGCGATCCAGCAGGCGCGCGCTCATCGCGAACTCACCGGGTACAGCCCGCGGGGCCGCCACAGCAGCACCGCGACCATCAGGCCGATGTTCGAGAACAGCGCGACCTTCGGCCACAGGAAGCCGGTGTAGTTGGCCAGCAGCCCGACCAGCAGCGCGCCGACGAAGCAGCCGAGCGTCGAGCCCAGCCCGCCGATGATGATCACGATGAAGATCAGCACGTTCAGCTGCGCGCCGATCTGCGGCACCACGCCCTGCTGGTACAGCGCCCACAGCGAGCCGCCGAGCCCGGCCAGCGCCGAGCCGGCGACGAACACGCCGACGAACAGCGTGCGCACCGGGTAGCCGAGGGCCTCGACCATCTCGCGGTCCTGCACGCCGGCGCGCACCAGCAGGCCGAGCTTGGTGCGGTTCAGCGTGAACAGCATTGCGGCCAGCACGACCGCGCCGAGGCCGGTGGCCAGCAGCCTGAACTTCTCGACCGACGCGTCGCCCAGCGCCAGCACGCCGCGCAGCGCCTGCGGCAGCGACAACGGGATCAGCGCCGGGCCCCAGATCGCCTTGATCAGCTCCTCGCCGATGATCATGCCGCCCATCGTGATCAGGATCTGCTTCAGGTGCTGGCCGTAGACCGGGCGCACCAGCACGCGCTCGAAGGCCCAGCCCACGGCGGCGGCGAGTGCCATCGCGGCCAGCATCGCCGGGAACAGCGCGGCCAGGTTGAGCCACAGGCTGTCGGCGCCGGTCCAGTCGGCCAGGCCGCCGAGCACGCTGGTGGCGATGAAGGCGCCGAACGCGATGAACACGCCGTGGCCGAAGTTCAGCACGTCCATCAGCCCGAACACCAGCGTCAAGCCCGATGCGACGATGAAGACGATCATCCCCATCGCGAGGCCGGCCACCGTCAGCGTGAGCCAGCTCGACGCAGAGCCGATCAAGGGCCAGGCGGCGAGTGCGAGCAGCGGCACCAGTGCGATCGGCAGCAAGTCGAACGACGAACGGGGCAGCGTGCTGCTCATGCATGCGCTCCCAGCGAGAGCCCGAGCAGGCGGTGCTGCAAGGCTTCGTCGTCGGCCAGCTCGGCCATCGCGCCGCGGTGCACGATGCGGCCGCCGTCCATCACCGCGACACGGTCGCCGAGCGCGCGCGCCATCGCGAAGTTCTGCTCGACCAGCAGGATCGTCGTGCTGGTCGCCTTCATCTCGCGCAGCGCCGCGACCAGGTTCTGCACGATGGCCGGCGCGAGGCCCTTGCTCGGCTCGTCGATCAGCAGCAGGCGGCGCGGCTCGATCATCGCGCGCGCGATCGCGAGCATCTGCTTCTGCCCGCCCGACAGCGCGCCGGCCGGTTGCAGCCAGAACGTGCGCAGCGCGGGGAACAGGCCGCACAGCCAGTCGAGGCGCTGCGTGTCGATGTCGGCCAGCGAGCGGGCACCGCGCGCGGCCAGCAGCAGGTTCTCGCGCACCGTCAGGTCGCCGAAGATGCCCATGTTCTCGGGCACGTAGGCGATGCCGCGCTGCGCGATGCGCGGCGTGCCGAGGCGCGTGATGTCGTCGCCGTCGAATGCGATGCGGCCGGCGGAGGCCGTCCACAGGCCCATGATCGTGCGCAGCGTGGTGGTCTTGCCGGCGCCGTTGCGGCCGAGCAGCATCGTCACCTGGCCGGCCGGCACGTCGAGGTCGACGCCCTGCAGCAGGTGGTAGGCGCCGACGTGCGTGTGCACGCCCTGCAGCGAGAGCGTCATGCCGCCAGCCCCAGGTAGGCCTGCCGCACGACCGGCGACGCGATCACGAGCCCGGGCTCGCCGTCGGCGACGAGCTGCCCGTTGTGCAGCACGACGATGCGGTCGGCCAGTTCGCGCACCACGTCCATCTTGTGCTCGACCAGCAGGATCGTGCAGTCCGCGCGCGCCTTCAGCTGGCGGATCAGGTCCAGCACCACCGGCACCTCGTCGACGCTCATGCCGGCGGTCGGCTCGTCGAACATGAAGACGCTCGGCTCCAGCGCCATCAGCATCGCCACCTCCAGCTTGCGCTGGTCGCCATGCGGCAGGCTGCCGGCCGGTTGATCGGCCCGGGCTTCGAGGCGCACCTGTTCGAGCAGCTGCTGCGTGCGCTCGAGCACGCCGCGGTGGTCGCGCCACACCGACCACAGGTTCAGGCCGAGTCGTGCGCGCGATTGCACGACGAGCCGCACGTTCTCGCGCACCGGCAGGGCGGGGAACAGCTGCGTCAGCTGGAAGGCCCGGCCGATGCCGCGCCGCGTGCGCGCGGCCGGGCCTTCGGCGGTGATGTCGATGCCGTGCAGCCGCACGCGGCCGGCCGTCGCGCGCAGCTGTCCGGAGATCAGGTTGAACCAGGTCGTCTTGCCGGCACCGTTCGGGCCGACGATCGCGGTCAGCGTGCCGGATTCGAACGTGCAGCTGACGCGATCGACCGCGACGTGGCCGCCGAAGCGGATGGTGAGGTCCTGGGTCTCGAGCATCGCGGCGGTCAGGGGCAGGTGCCGATCACGTAGTAGTTCGTGCCGGTCATCTTCAGCGTCGTCGTGACAAAGAGATTCCACAGCCCCATGTTCTGGTTCGAGCCGTTGGCGAGCGCATAGCCGCCCTGCACGTGCGCGCGGTTGGCCGCGACGTGGGCGTAGTTGCTCGCGGTGGTGCAGGTGGCGGCCGGCGGCGCGCCGGTGGTGGTGCCGGTGGCGGCGCCGGACGACGGCCCTTCGACGCCGCTGCCGTCGACCGCCTTCACCGTCCAGGAATACGTGGTGCCGGCGGCGAGGCCGGTGTCGGTGTAGCTCGTCGCGGTGACGAGGCTCGCGTTGACCTGGTTGCCGCCGCGGTACACGTTGTAGCCGCTCGCGCCGCTGACGCTTCCCCAGCTGATCACCATGCTGCTCGCCGTCGCGCCCGAGGTGCCGACGCCCGCCGGTGCCGGCAGGCCGGACGGTGCCGAGCCGCTGCCCAGCGTCGTCATCATCGCGCGCACCGCCGCCATCTGCGGGCCGGATTTCTTCGCGTAGTTCGCGTTGTCGTACCCCCACCAGTCCCAGCAGCTGTTGGTGGCCTGCGTGCTGGTCTGCGGGTAGAGCACCACGATGCCGTTGGTGTCGGCCCAGCGGTTGTAGCCGGTGTTGCGCACGTACTGCTGGCCGACCAGCGCGGTGTTCTGCTGGCAGCCGTGGAACACCACGTGCAGCTTGCACACAGCGCCTGTGCTGCAGCTCTGCGGCACGTAGACCCAGCCGGTGGTGGCCATGCCGTGGCCGGTGATGAAGGCGGTCTGGTCGAACTCGGTGAACGTGCCGGACAGCGTGCCGTTGTTGCGCGGGTTCAGCGTGCCGTGCAGCTGCTTCAGGATCTCGCCGGCGAGGTCGAAGTCGCAGTCGTTGATGTAGGGCGACGCGGTCGTGGCGCAGCTGCTGCCGTAGTCGTCGGTGATCATCGCGTGGCCGGACGCGATGGTGTTCTTGTAGAAGAGGTTCGCCGCCGGCACGAAGCTCTGGTAGTAGGTCTTCAGGTCGTTCATCACCGCCGGCTTCACGGTGTTGTCCGAGGTGCCGGAGTAGAGGTAGACCTTCGAATTGGCGAGGTTGGCGACCGGGTCGATCAGGCCGCTCGTGGCCCAGCTGTTGGTGGTGCTGACGAGGCTGCTGACGGGGATGGTGCTCGCGTGCGTCATGCAGCGGCCGGTCGCGTTGACGATCGATCCCTCGGCGCAGTAGTACGGCCCGCCGGCCACGATGCCGGCACCGCGCTTGAACGTGGCCGAGTAGGCGACGTGCATCTGCACGGCCATGAAGCCGCCGGAGGACAGGCCGGAGACGCTGACCTCGGCGGGGTCGATCTGCAGCTGGGGCAGCGGAGTGGCCTGACAGGCCGCGGCAAACACGAGCGAGGCTGCAGCCCCGATCCTGGCGAACCGGTTCTTCATCGTGGTGTCTCCTGGTTGTGGGGCGGACCTTGCTCAGCGCCTGTTGCGGATCGGCACGTCCATCTCTTCGGGCTTGATCTCGCGCACCAGCTCCGGCACGCCCCAGGCGAAGGCCGGGTCGGCCTTGATGCGGAAGTGGTACATGCTCTGCATCGCCTGGTGATCCTCCTTGCGGAACACCATGCGGCCCTTGGGCGTCTCGAAGGCCATGCCTTCCATGGCAGCGATCAGCTTGTCGGTGGCCGTCGCGCCCTGCGTCTTCTTCAGCGCCTCGACGACCGCGATCGCCGCGCTCATGCCACCGGCGGTGAAGAAATCCGGCGGCGCCTTGAATTGCTTGTAGTGATTGGCCACCAGCCATTCGTTGACCGGGTTCTTCGGGATGCCGAAGTAGTAGTACGTGGCGCCTTCCATGCCGGGGAAGTTCTTGTACGCGGCCATCGCAGGCAGGATGTTGCCGCCGGCCGCGATCTCGATGCCGTGGCGCTTCAGGTCGAGGTCGGCGATCTTGAACGGGTTGCCGACCCCGGCCCACAGGATCCAGATGATCTTGCGGCCGGGCTGGTCCTTCAGCTTGTCGATCAGGCGCTGCGCACCGGCGGTGAAATCGGTGGTGCTGGTCGGCAGGTACTCGCCGTCGATCAGCTTCGCCTTCTTGATCGACTCCTTGAAGGCCTTCACGCCGTCGCGGCCGAAGGCGTAGTCCTGCGCGAGCGTCGTGATCGTGACGCCGGGCTTGTCGAGCGCGACCGCGTTGGCGATCGCATCCTGCGAGCTGTTGCGCCCGGTGCGGAAGATGTAGCGGTTCCACTTGTCGCCGGTGATCGAATCGGCGACCGCGGGCTCGACCAGCAGCAGCTTCTTGTACTCCTCCGCCACCGGCAGCAGCGCCAGCGCGACGCCCGACGACGACGGGCCGACCGCGATGTCGGCGTTGTCGTCGCCATAGGCCGCGGCGAGCTGGCTCTTGCCGACGTCGGGCTTGCCCTGATCGTCGCGCTCGATCACGATGAGCTTGCGGCCAGCCACCGTCATCGTGCCGCCGGTCGCGTAGTCGAGGCCCATCATGAAGCCGGTCTGCGTCTGCTTGCCGTAGGCCTCCAGCGGGCCGGTCTTGCTGTAGACGTGGGCGATGCGGATGTCCTTGGGCTGCGCCAGCGCGCCGGTGGCGGCGATGGAAAGCCCGGCCAGGGAAAGGCAGGCCAGCAGCGCCATCGGGCGCCGTCGGGTCGCGGTCATGCTGTCTCCTGTTTTATTGGAATGGTGATGCGCGTGCACCATCACAGCGCAAGCGACGTGCCACACCTGGCGATCGTGCGCCACGCCGTTCAAGCCCTTGAGTGGCAAGGACTTTGTGTCAGCAGCTTCGGGTTGTCCCGGGGGCCGCGCCAGGCGGCAGTGGATGGAACGCGGACAGTGCGCACTGTCCGCCGAGCAGGCAAGTGCCTAGAACTTGCGCATCGAGGCGAGCTGCGGCGAGGCCTCGGTGACTGCGGTGTCGAACGGGTGCGTCAGCATGCGCGACGACTTCAGGATGCGACTCACGTAGCCCAGCGTCTCGGCATACGGCGGCACGCCGCGGTAGCGGTTCACCGCGCCTTCGCCGGCGTTGTAGGCTGCCGCCACGAGCGTCACGTCGCCGCGATAGTAGGCGAGCAGCCAGCGGATGTAGGCGAGGCCGCCGCGGATGTTCTGCGCCGGGTCGAACGGCCGCTTCACGTTGAAGCGGGCGGCCGTCTCGGGGATCAGCTGCATCAGGCCCTGCGCGTTCTTCGGCGATTGCGCGACCACGTCGAAGTTCGATTCGACCTGGATGAACGCGAGCGCGAGCTGCGGATCGACGCGGTACTCCGGCGCGATGGTCTTCACGAGGTCGACGATGTACTTGGGGCCGTTGGTCCGCAACTCGGCGGTGGGTGCTGCGGCGACGGGTGTGGCCTGCACCGCCGCCGCGACGACGGGCGCGGGCGGGCGCATGCAGTCGGGGATGTCGGCGCCGGGCTGGCCGACGCGCTCGAGCATGCGCACCGCCTGCGGCAGGCCTTGCTCGGCGGCGGCGTGGAAGAAGAACGACGCGGTCGCGTCGTTGCGGTCGATGCCGCGGCCGTTCGCGTACATCCACGCGAGGTTGTATTGCGATTCGGCGTCGCCCTGGCGGGCGGCCTGGCAGTACAGCTGCGCGGCGCGCACCGGATCGCGCGGCACGCCTTCGCCGTTCTCGTAGGCGACAGCCTCGTCGCGGGTCAGGCGGACCAGCAGGTCATCTGACGTGGCGAGGGCGTCTGCCTGCGCCCGCACCGTGCCGGTGAGGCAGCAGAGCAGCAGCAGGAGGGTGGGCAGGCGCATCGGTCGGACAAGAGGGAGTGGAGCCGAAACTTAACGGCCACACCCTCTGCCCACAACCGCCCATGCGCGGGGGTGGCACGAACTCCGCATACCTCCACCCGTTCAGGCTGAGGTATCGAAGCCCTTCTCGCTGTCAGCGAACCGTGTACCCGCGCCCGTCCATGCAGGCGGCCACCGCGCGCTGGAACACCGAGGCATCGGCCATCGCCGACGGCTGCGTGGTCGCCCAGCGGTTGCATTCCTGGCGGTCGGCCTCGGTCTGCGCCGGGCTCTGCCCGTTGCGCGGGTAGAGGATGGGATCCGGCGCGGGCTTCGGCGGCGGCAGAACCGGTGCCGGTTGAGCGGCATCGGCCCCCGGCGGCGGCTCGACGACGGCATAGCCGCCCGGCGCGGTCGCGTAGTAGGCGCCGTTCGCGTAGTAGTACGGCGCGCCGCCGATGTAGAGCGTGGTGTAGGCCGGCGGCAGCAGCGGCACGACGATGCCGATCGGCGGCGCGATGACGACGTAGCGCGGGCCCTGCGGGCGGAACCAGACGCCGCCCTGGTAGAAGTAGTTGCCGCCGTGGAACCCGATGCTGATGCTGCCGCCCGGCAGCGCCGCCGCGACGTAGCCGCGCGACGGGTAATAGTGGTCGTGGTGGTAGCGGTTGTCGAACTGCCAGTGCGGCGAGCGGTAGCCGGGGGGCGGGCCGCCGCGGCCGTGGCGCTCCTGGGCCTGGGACACGCCTGAAAGAACGGCCAGCGCGAGGATCGCACCGGTCAACACGAATCGCTGGATGGTTGCCATGTCGATCTCCTGGACGATGCGATCGTCGCGGGAGAGCGTATCGGGTGGGTTGCAGGTGTGCAAAGAAACGTGTGAGGTCGCTGCACCGGGGCTGACTACCAGTCATACATGTCTTTGGTCCACTTGGCACCCAGGTGATATCGCGTCGGCACGTCGCGCAAACACACCTCACGGTGACGCCGCTCAAGTCAAACTAATATCTGAACCAAGGGCATAACGTTCATATAGCTCGGGAAAGCTACCAAAGATATCCTCATCTGCGTCATAGAAATCTTGCCTTGCGGCAATCTGGCGGGCGCCTTCCAACAAGGAAATGCCAGCTGTGCCAACGAAGGCAGTCGGAGATGGATGCCTCGTGTTGAGCAAATTCATGAATCCTGCGGCTGCAGCGAAATTCGCTTTCGCCTCTTCAGACAGAAGGTAATCAACAAGGACACCCAAATAGTAGAGGAAGCAACTGCCTTTCGAGTAGTACAGCACCTCTGGCAAGGTCGAGGGACTATCGACCAGCATTTGAATGGCACGCGTGCGCCCAAGGCCATTCAAGGTGCGCCAAGCCCAAGCCTCATCCAAGTCGTCAGGGGCTGGCGTCCATTCATTACATAGAGATAGATCAATATTCATTACCGCCTCCAATTATGGACAATCCTTCTTGCAATCCCAAGCGTTCTTGAGGCGACGCTCCCACTTCTCCAGTTCCTTTTCTTTTTGCCGAATCTGGTCATCGTGGCCACGCCCCGGTCCCCAATTGCCTTCCCACAATTTTCTACCTGTGATGCACATGCGCAGCTTGCGGATTTGCCATCGCATGTTCTCGCACTTGTCCAAATTCGGAGGGGGAGGAGCACTGCAGATTCTTGAGTACGCATCGTGCATTGAATCTTTAAAGTTAATCGCTGGAACGCTTGATACGGGTTCCGGATGCAATAAGTCGTACAAGCTGCCACCGGGGGATTGGCCGGTGAAATGCTCCCACGTGTTATTGATTCCAATACCTATTCCGATGCCGCCAGCGCCTGCTGCTGCCACAGCAGCCCCGGCAACAGCCAAAGGAACACCAGCTGCAGCTCCTCCTGCGCCAACAGCCCCTGCAGCGGGCGCAAGCGTTTGCAGAGTCTGCTGAGAGCTGCCAAAGTCGAAAAGTCCAAGTGGATCCGTGCCGACCAATGGGTTACCGTCAACGTACGTGTATGTGGACGGACTCCCTCCCGCCAGCCCGATGGGGTCACTTTGCGGATATCCGCCGCGGGAGGAATCGTAGTTTCGGAAGTAGTTGTACCAGAGTCCGCTCTCCGCATCCGCATACTGCCCCGGGAACCGCATGTTCTGCGTGAAGGCCCCAAGCCCCTCGGGATTGGTCTCTGGCGCCGTCGTGCCGAACGGCTCGGCCATCCAGCGCCAGCGCTTGGCGCCGTTCTGGTCCACCACGATACGCGGTGCGTTCAGGTGATCGGCGTGGATGTAGAACACCAGCGGCGGAGCGTTCGGATTGCTCGCGTTCGCCGGGTCCGGCATGAACATCGCCACCGGGATGTTGTCCAGCCACACGTATTCGCGCAGCGCCTTGCCGGTCTGGTCGTATTCGCCCAGCAGTCGGCCCTCCAGGTCGTACACGAAGATCACCACCTCGCCGGTGCTCGTCACCTTGCGGATGCGCCGGCGCTCCGCGTCGTAGTCGTAGCTGCCGGTGACGCCCGCCTTCGTGATGCTCGCAATCGCGCCGTTCAGGCCATAGGTTGCCGTGTAGCCTGCGCTGTCGTTGGTCGTGTTGCCGGCGTTGTCGTAGGTGAAGCTTCTGGCCGGATTCGTGATGCTCGTCAGCCGGTTGCTCGTCACCTCGGTCGTGTAGTCGCTCGGGTTGCCGTTCAGGCTCACGCTCGTGCGGTTGCCGTTCGGGTCGTAGGCGATCGACCAGCTCGATGCCGACGTGATGATGCTGGTCAGTCGGCTGTTTTCGTCATACGCGAAGCCCTGGTTCAGCGCCGGCTGCGGCGTGCCGTCACTGGCCAGCAGGTGCGTGAAGCCGGTGATGCGGTCAGCCGCGTCGTAGCTCACATCGCGCAGCACATTGCCCAGTGGGTAGCGCACGATGCGACCGCTCAGGTCGAACTGCCGCGTATGATTCACCAGGCCGCTGGTCATGTGCCAGTCCCAGCCACTCACCGGGCCGAAGGGTTCCCACTTCACGTTGCTGATCAGCGGGAYRGGCGYGCTGCCTGCRTCYTTGGCCARGCTCATSSCGWTGAGCTCGCCGGTGTCACGCGTGATCACCAGCACCCGGCCCGACGGGTAGGTGATSGTCATCAGGTCGCCGTGCGAGTAGGCGTACTTCACCGTCGTCTGGATCGGCACGGTGTTCGCACCGGCCTTGGCGTTCACCGATTGCACGGCTTCGGTGATCCGGCCGCGTGGGTCGTACTTCACACGGGCGAAGCCGCTGGGGTGATCCACCCGGCTGAGCCGGCCGATGCTGTAGGTGTAGTCCGCGCCGGTGAGGTCCCAGCTCCACGTGATGGTCTGGCTGGCCTGTCCGCTCTGGCTGTAGACGACGCTGGTCGGCCGCCCTTCCAGGTCGTAGGTGTAGGTCTCGGTGACGCCGCGGCTGTCGGTGCGGGTCTTCAGCCGCCGGGCTGCGTCGTAGGTGATGTTGGTGATGCCGGTGTCCGGGCTGATCAGCTGCGTCGCATCGCCGAAGCCGTTGCGCGGGTATTGCGTGACCAGGTTGCGCGGGTCGGTCACCTTCGTCGGCCTGCCTCCTCCGTCGTACTCGATCGCAGTCTTGCCGTTCCGCGGATCGGTCAGTTCCTTCACGCGGTACTGCGCGTCGTAGCTCGCCTTGTTCTGCAGGTTCAGGCTGTTCGGGGCCTTCGTCACCTTGGTGGGATTGCCCTCGGCATCGTATTCGTAGGTCGTCACCGGAATGGGTGACACCGGTGGGGGTGGAACTTGAGCCATCGCTGCGGTCGAGGTCAGCAAGGCCGAAACGGCCGCAGCAATCAGCTTGTGGTTCATCGTCTTGTTCATGTTCTCACTCCCTGCCCGTGCTTTGCTGCGCACGGCCCAGTGCGTCCATTGCCCGGACCAGGCCGCGCTTGAGCGCGCCGGCCGGGTCCTTCACACGCTCGTCCGTCTTGTTGCCGGCGTTGTCGAGCACGTAGTCGATGCGGTTGGCCTTGTGGTCGTATGCCGCCACCTGTCGGTGCGCATCGTCGTAGTCGAAGCCAACCCAGGTGCCGTTGTCGAAGGTCACTTTCTTCAGCTGACCCGCTTCGTCGTACGCATACGTCGTCGTCTCGCCACCGACCGTGTTCGTCAGCAGGCGCTGCCGCAGGTCGTAGGTGTTCACGGTCACAACGCCGCTCGGGTCGGTGCTCTGCAGCACCTGGCCGTAGCGGTTGTAGCGATCGAACGTGGTCATCTTGCCGAGCGAGGTGGTGATCGATTTCAGATCTCCGCGCTGGTGATCGTCATTCGTCTCGGCGTGGTACGCGAAAGTGGTCGTGCCGGTATCTGGATCGGTCGCGGTCAGCACGCGGCCATCGGCGTCATAGGTCCACTCGCTGACGCGGCTGGGCACCTGCGTCTGCAGCAACGGCGGCGTGCCGGTCGTCGGTGCTTCAGGAGGTGGCACGGCGTCGGACACGGCAACGAACGGCGCCGTTGGCACGGTGAAGGCAGCGGCGTAGCGGGCCAGGCCCTTGGTGATGCGTACCTCGTCGACGTAGCCCGAGAAAGTCGAGTTGGACAGCACTGCACCCATGCCTTGCAACGCCCCGATGACGGCCGGCTCCTGCACATCACCGGTCGCCGCGCTGCCTACGTTCACCGGCGTGCCCACGGGCTGGCCATTGCGATACAGCGCAAGCGTCTGGCCTGAACGGACGAGTGCGACGTGATGCCACGTGTTGAGAGGCAGCGGCACGGTGTCTTGCACCGAGTAGGCCGTCGAACCGGACCAGATCGCCGCACTCAGCGCACCGGCCTGCGGAACACCGGAGGTTTCCGTGTAGATCAACCAACCCCGAACCCCGCCGATCTGGTCATGGACCACCAAGCCTCGGTAGTTGATGGACGCACTGTCCAGGTACACCCAGAATTCCACCGTGAAGTCGCCTGAGCCGAAGTTGTAGGCATCAGCACCTTGCGCGGCGACATGCGAATCGCCGCCGTTGAAGCGGATCGAGCTCGGCCCGAAGCGGCTCGTTGTCGTGCTGAGCTGTGCGCCACCCGCGGCGGTCACGCTCTTCGCGCTGGGACTGCTGTCGGTCATGACCGTCGAGGCCTGGGCACCATCGGCATGCAGCAGCAGGCTCACGGTGGAATCCACGGACGGTCCCGAAGGCACACCAGCTCGGAGTGCGAAACCGGTACTGCCGTTCGAATCGGCCGTGGATTGCTCCACACGCTTGCACAGTGCCGCGAGCGGCTTGCCGTCCGGCAGCGTTGCACCAGCCGGCGCGCAACTTGCGATGGCTTCTGCGTTGAATGGGTCAGGTCGACCGTTGTACACGCTCGTCGTGAGCTGCCCTGGCGCGGCCACCCGGATCGGCAGGTTCCAGTCGGGGTGCCACTGCGTGCTGACCTTCACCGCACCGGCGGGCAGGTTGGCGCCCGGGCCGGTGACGGATGTGCAGTTCAGCTCGCTGCCCAGGCGCGTCACCTGAACGGCCTCGAGGCCGCGGGTCGCGTCATGCACGTAGCAGCTGCGCTTGCCGTTGAAATCGTCCTTGCTGGCCACCCGGCCGTTGGCGTCATACGACTGGCTGCGGCTGCTCGCCAGGCTCCCCGCGCCGGCGGGTTGACTCTGCGAGCTGAACTGGTTCTTGCCGTTCACGCTCACCGTGCTCCACGTCGTCGTCTGCCCGCTCGGCTCGGTCATCACCACACCTTGCGGCTGCACCCAGCTGAAGTACCGGGCGACTCCGCCTGGGTACGCCACCTGGTCGACCTGGATGGCCGGCGGTGTCGTGTAGCTCACGCTGTAGCGGTCGACCCCGCCGGCGTGCTCGGTGGCAATCGCACGGCCCTCGATGTCGTAGGTGAAGGTCG
>NZ_JBFUFQ010000055.1:0-31166 GCF_056403355.1 Rhizobacter sp. P2_H3
CCGGTTCCTCCTCCACCACCGCCGCCGGCCCCGGCGCCCGGCCTGCCGCCGCTGTCGGCCGCGCTGCCCCGCCTGCGCGGCACCAGCATCTTCCCGGACCAGGGCTGGACCGACACCACCGCCAGCCATTGGCAGAACGTGGCCGAGCTGCCGGCGGCCGGCGCCAACGTGGCACGGCTGTTCATCCAGCCGTTCGACTTCAAGACCGGTGCCGCGCTGCTGCCCGGCCAGCCGCTGGCTGCACGCCTGCAGGCCTCGGTCGCGCAATGGGGCACGCTGATCGACTGGTGCCTGTCGAAGCGCATGCATGTGGTGCTGGCGGTCACGCTCGACGTCAGCTGGCCGAGCCGCGGCGTGTGGCCCGACGACGGCCGCGCGCTGTGGTCCGACCCATCGGCGCAGGCTGAGTTCGTGGAGGCTTGGGGCGAGCTGGCCCAGCAGTACGCCGGCGTGCAGGGCATCGTGTTCGACCTGCTGAACGAACCGCAGGGCCGCACGCCTGCAGAGATCAACGGCAACCACGCGGTCGCGAAGGACGCATGGAATCTGCTGCACCAATTGGCGCTGGCGCAGATCCGCCATGTGGACGCCGACCGCTGGGTCATCGTGCAACCGGTGTGGGGCGACCAGAAGAACTTCGCCGATCTGCAGCCCAACGGCGACGCAAAGACGGTCTACAGCTTCCACTACTACGGCCCGCACTACTTCACGCACCAGGGCGAAGGCGGCTTCCCGGCGGCCGGGACGGTGGGCTACCCGGGCGTCACCCGCGACAACGACTTCACCGCACCGCAGCTGTGGAACAAGGCGGCACTTGCCATCGACATGCAGCCGGCACTCGACTACGCCACCACGCACTCGGTGCGCATGATGCTCGGCGAGGTCGGCTGCACCCGCGCGGCACCGTCGGCCGACCGTGGCCGCTGGGTGGCCGACGCGATATCGCTGGCCGAGGCGGCCGGGCTGGACATCGTCTACTACCAGTACGACGGCTGGGGCGTGCCGAGCGACTTCGCGGCCGGTTGGGCGTTCGAGAACTCGTCGGTCACCGACACGGTGCTGGCCTCGTTCGCACTGAACAAGACGGCCTGAGCACGGCCCGATGTCATGAGCAACCGGGCCGCCACGCGACAGCCGCGGCCCGAATGGCTACAGTGCAAGTACCTCGACCGAAGGGAGAAGAACCTTGAAGATGAACAGTTCGATCGCCCTGTTGACGGCCGCCCTGCTGCTGCCGGCGGCGGTGGCAAACGCCGATCCCGTCACCGTGAATTTCACGGCCCAGGTGAAGACAAGCAGCGGCAACCTGCCCACGACGGGCAGCACCCTCACCGGCGCCTACGTCTTCGATTCGGATCCGGCCGCCTACCAGCTGTTTTCCAACCCGTCCGAGCCCGGCTACATGGGCTACGAGACCCTGGTCCCGCCTTACGGACTGACGCTTCAATGGGCGGGCGGCACACCGCTGGAGTTCACCGCCCTGGGCCTGTCGGTCTTCGACAACGGGACGACCCAATTGCCGATCCCCACCTCGAGCGACACCGTATCGTTCAACACCCAGCACAACAACGTCGGCTACAACATGACGCTGTTCGGCCCGGACACGTCCTTCACGGGCAACAGCCTGCCGACCACCCAGTGGCTCAACACGCTGTGGACCAGCGGCCTGTTCAGCATCAGCGACTACAACATCTTCCGGGTCGTGCTGACGGCTGACATCCTCAGCGTCTCGGTCAGCGCCGTGCCCGAACTGCCGGTCGCCTCGCTGCTGCTGGCCGGCCTGGGCGCACTGGCGTTGATGCAGTTGGCGACTGCACGCCGCCGCAGGCCCGCCGCCATGCCGCTCGCGGCCTGACACCCAACGGTCCATCCCCATGACGCTCGACCAGTTGCAGGCTGTCAAGCAGTGGCATGTCGGCCACCGCGAGCTGCAGCCGGTCGAGTACCACACCTGGGATGCCGTGCTGACGCTCTGGGTGATGGGCTGGATGGGGCTGCCGGCCTCGCTGCTGCTGCGCCAGCCGGTCGTGGCCGGCGCCTGCGTGCTGCTGTTCTTCGTACCCGGGCGCTATGTGGCGCTGCGGCGCTGGCTGCACCGGGCCCGGCGGCTGCGCTGCGACTGGCTGACCTCGCTGCGCTGAAGCGCGCTCACGCCAGCCCGGCTACGCGTCCTTGCGCACCGCGACGATGTGCGCCTGGATCTGCCCGTCCACCGCACCCCGCCCGAAGCGCGCGGCCAGCGCGTCGGCGCAGGCCGCCGTCGCCTCGGCCAGGTCGCCGGCAGACCGCGCCTCGATCTCGCTGCGCAACGGCGTGCCCTCGCAGTAGGCCCGGGCCGCCACCTGCGCCGACGCGGCCCGGCTGCGCGCGGGCAGCGTCTCGAAGTGCACCGTCTCGCGCCAGCCGCCGGCCCGCAGGTCGGCTTCGATCGCCGAGCGCTCGAAGTAGCCGTGCGGCGTGCGCGCCATGAAGCGCGGCGGATCCTGCGGGTAGCGCACGGCCAGCGCCTGCGTCACCGTGTCGGCAAATTCGTTGGCCTCGATGCGGTCCCACACGTTGAACAGCAGCGTGCCGCCGCGCCTGAGCACGCGCCGCGCCTCGGCGAAGGCGCGTGCCTTGTCCGGAAAGAACATCGCGCCGAACTGGCAGACGACGAGCTCGAAGCGCCCGTCGTCGAAGGGCAGCTGCAGCGCATCGGCCTGCTGCCACTGCACCGGCCGCGACGTGCCCACCGCGGCGGCGCGCGCCAGCATCGGCAGGTTCAGGTCGGTGGCCACCAGCGCCACCGCCTCGGGCAGGGCCGCCGCGAGCGCCCGCGTGACGACGCCGGTGCCGGCCGCCGTCTCCAGCACGCTGGCCGGCCCGATCTGCGCCGCGCGGTGCGCCAGGTCGGCCGCATACGGCGCGAAGATCAAGGGCACCAGCTGGGTGTCGTAGAGATCGGGAATCGAGCCGGCGAACACCGTGTCGGAACCAGGTCGGTCCATGGGCTTCTCCTTGCGCTGCCAACGATCAATGTGCGGCCCCCTCCACCGGCAAGGCTTCGGCACGCCAGCGCAGCATGCCACCCGCCAGGTTGGCCAGTTCGCTGAAACCCACTTTCTGCAGCAACACCAGCGCCTGCGCCGAGCGTGCGCCCGAGCGGCACACCGCCACCACCGGCCGATCGCGCGCGATCTCGCCGCTGCGCGCCACCAGCTCGGACAAGGGCATGAGCCGCGCGCCGCGGATGTGGCCGAAGGCATCGTCGAACTCCGCCGGCTCGCGCACGTCGATCACCTGCACGCCCCCGTCCGCCAGGCGCTCGGCCAGCGCCGTCGGCTGGATCTCCCACACACCGCCGAAGCTGAAGCTGAGCGGCGCCCAGGTCGGCTCCTGCGGCAGCGCGGCCTCGCTCTCGGGCCGCCCGCAGCGCAGGTTGGCCGGCACCGCGATCTGCATCAGCTTCGGGTGCGGCAGGCCCAGGTTCGTCATGTAGCCCTCGAAGTCCTCCAGGCTCGCGTCGCCGCCCAGGCGCGGGTTGTAGCGGCGCTCCTCGGCCACGCTGGTCACGGTGAGCCCGCGGTAGTCATGCGCCGGGTACAGCAGGCAATCCGGCGGCAGCGACAGGATCTGCTGCTGCACCGAGCGGTACAGCTGCCTGGCGCTGCCCTGCTGGAAATCGGTGCGGCCGCAGCCGCGGATCAGCAGCGCATCGCCGGTGAAGGCCATGCGTTCGTCGTCCAGCACATAGGTCAGGCAGCCGTCGGTGTGGCCGGGCGTGGCGCGCACCTGCAGGTGGTGCGTGCCGAAGGCCACGCGATCGCCATGCGCCAGCAGCCGGTCGGCCTCGCGCACGCCGGCCGCCTGCGACAGCAGGATGCGGCTGCCCAGGCGCTGTTTCAGCAACCAGGCGCCGGTGACGTGGTCGGCGTGCACGTGGGTGTCGAGCGTCGCGACCAGCCGCAGGCCCAGTTCACGCAGCAGGGCGGCGTCGCGGCGCACGTGCTCGTAGACCGGGTCGATGAGCACCGCCTCGCCCGCCACGCTATCCCCGAGCAGGTAGGTGTAGGTGGACGACGGTGCGTCGAAGAGTTGGCGGAAGACCAGCATCGCAGGCTCCTTTCAGCGGGCGGCGAGCCAGCGGTCGTGGATCGCCATGCCGGCCAGCATCGCCGCGACGAACACCGCCGCCGGCCACCAGCCGCGCGCCAGCGCCACCAGCGCCGGCCCCGGGCAGAAGCCGCCGATGCCCCAGCCGATGCCGAACAGCACGCCGCCGCCGATCAGCCGTGCATCGACGAGGGTGCTGGCCGGGATGTCCATCGCCGCACCGGACCAGGCCGTGCGGCGGCGCCGCGCGATCGCGAAGGCCGGCAGCCCGACCGCGATCGCGCCGGCCATCACCAGCGCGAGGCTCGGGTTCCACGCACCGGCCAGGTCGAGAAAGCCCTTGACTTTGGCCGGGTCGGTCATGCCGCCGGCGATCAGCCCGAGGCCGAAGACCAGGCCGCTCAGCAGTGCGATGAAGGATCCCATCGGCGTCTCTCCTTCAGACGAGGTGCCGCAGCACGAACACGGTGGCGAACCCGGCGCCCATGAAGGCCAGCACGTTCACCAGCGAGCGCAGCGACAGGCGGCTCAACCCGCACACGCCATGCCCGCTGGTGCAGCCGTTGCCCAGGCGCACGCCGATGCCCACCAGCAGGCCGGCCGCGATCAACGCGCCGGGCCCGACATCGACCGAGACGGCCGGCCACGGCGCCCACAGCCGCCAGGCCCACGGCGCGAGCAGCAAGCCGCCGATGAAGGCCAGCGAGCCGCGATGCGCCTTCAGCGGCGCACGCGCCCGCAGCGCCCGCCACGGCGCCCCGACAATGCCGGCAATGCCGGCGATGCGGCCGTTGCCGAGCAGGTAGAGGGCGGTCGCCAGCCCGATGGCCAGGCCGCCGGCCAGCGAGGCCCACGGGGTGAAGCTGTTCCAGTCGATGCTCATTCGAGAATGCGGTGACGAGGCCGAAGCCGATCGGCGCAGTGTGGCGCAAGCGGCCGGCGGCCTCTGTGACCCAGGTCACACAGCCGTTGCGGCCCCCTTCACAGCGCGACGAAGCGCGCCAGCGCCGCCGCGTCCAGCACCTCGATCTGCTCGCGCCCGAGCCGCAGCCAGCCCTGGTCCGCAAAGTTCTTCAGCAGCCGGCTGACGATCTCGCGCACGCTGCCGAGCTCGTCGGCCAGCGCCTGGTGCGTGGTGCGCAGCGGCGATTCGCGCGCCACCAGCAGCGCCGCCAGCCGCTGGTCGAGCTTCTGGAAAGCGACCGCCGACACCAAGGCCATCAGGTCGGTGAGCCGCTGCGAGAAGTTGCTGAACACATGCTCGCGAAACGACTCCAGCTGCGCCATCAGGTGCTTGAACGCCGCCGGCGGCAGCACGACGAGCTCGACGTCGTGCTCGGCCGTGCCGCGCGCGTGGTACGGCGCGTGGCCGAGCAGGCAGCTGCTGGTCAGGATGCAGCTGTCGCCCGGCCGCACCTGGTACAGGTGCAGCTCGCGCCCGCTGGGCGCCGCCTTGACGATGCGCACGCTGCCCGACAGCAGCAGCGGAAAGCCCCGGCACGGCTGGTTCTCGTCGAACATCAGGCTGCCGGCCGGCATGCGCAGCAGCGCGGCATCGGCCAGCAACTCCGCCAGCTGCGCGGCAGGCAGCTCGCGCAGCATCGGATAGCGCTGCAGCACCAGGGCCTGGGTCGCGGCATCGATCATCGCGCCGCCCTCGGCTGCACCCTGTTCAGAGCTCGCGCAACGCCGTCGTCACCGGCAGCCGTGCCGCGCGCACCGCCGGGAACAGCCCGCCGATGAAGCCGATGGCCAACGCCCACTTGAGCCCCGTCCACAGCAGCTCCGGCGACACGCGCAGCGCAAAGCTCAGCTTGCCGACCGAGCCCGCAGCCATCGTCGACGCGCCGTAGCCGTCGAAGACCAGCCAGGCCAGCAGCCCGCCGAGCACGCCGCCCATCAGCGCGAGCAGCATCGTCTCCAGCATCACCGCCACCACCACCGGCACGCCGGAGAAGCCGATCGCGCGCAGCGTCGCGATCTCGCGCGCCCGGGCCGCCACCGCGGCGAACATCGTGTTCAGCGCGCCGAACATCGCGCCGATCGCCATGATCGTGCCCACCGTGATGCCGATGATGCGCAGCACCTTGGTCACGCCTTCGGACTGCTTGCTGAAGTAGTCGAGCGTCGTCGTCACGTCGACCTGCAGCTGCGGGTTCGACTCGAGCGCCGCCTTCAGCGTCTTGAAGGCCTGCGGATCGGCCAGCCGCGCCGTCACCGAGGTGCGGCTGGCGGCACGGCGGTAGGTGTCGGCGACCACGTTGCCGTCGGCCCAGATCTCGGATTCGAGCGCGTCGCCGGTCGCGAACACGCCGGCCACCGTCCAGGTCTGCGCGCCCAGGCGCACCGTGCTGCCCGGCACCAGCCCGGCGAACTGGCGCGCCGCGCCCTGCCCCACCACCAGCTCGCGCAAGCCCGGCCCGAACGCCTTGCCGGCGATGATCTTCGCCTGCGGCCGCACCGCCCAGGCCCGCTCGCCGACGCCGCGCAGCTGCACGCTGCCCGTTTCATCGGGCGCGCCGCCCTTCACCGGCAGGTTGGCCGCCACCACCAGCTCTTCGGATGCCAGCGGCTCGCCCTTGTCGTTGCGCGCGATGCCGTCGGCCTGCTGGATCTGCGCGATGCTGTCGCGCGTCAGCACCGACGACACCTCCGAGGCCGAACCGCCGCGCATCACGATCACGCTGTCGGTGCCGCCGGTGCGGCGCAGCGTCTCGGCATAGCCCTCGGCCATCGACAGCAGCGAGACCAGCACGCCGACCACGCCGGCGATGCCGACCACGATCACGCCCGAGGCGCCCAGCCGCTGCGTCAGCGTGCTGATGCCGACGTTGGCCACCGACAGCGTCTGCCGGCCGCGCCGCGTCAGCAGCAGCCAGCCGGCCAGCAGCACCGCCAGCGCCAGCGCGCCCGGCCACGGCAGCATCACCCACGCCGCCAGCACCACGGCCAGCAGCACCACCAAGCCCACATTGATCAACCAGGTCATGACAGCCCCTCGTCGGTCGAGTACGCCCGCCGATCCCCCGAGGGGATGCCGGCCGGCTTGGGAGCGGCCCGGCGCTCGGCCGGCGCTGCGTTCAATCGCGTTGGCATGTGTTCGTCTCCCGTTCAGCGGCCCGCGAGGGCGTCGACGATGTTCAGGCGCATCGCGTTCCAGGCCGGCAGCGCGCCGACGATGACGCCGATGCCGGCCATCAGCGCGAGGCCGAGCACCCAGCTGCTCGCGCCGACCGACGGCAGGTTCAGCATGCCGCCGCTGCCGGCGCTGACCGCCGGGATGATCAGCGTCGCGATGCCCAGCCCGATCAGCCCGCCCAGCACCAGCAGCAGCACCGATTCGGCCAGCACCATCGCGAGCACGCTGCGGCCGGAGAAGCCGATCGTCTTCAGCACCGCGATCTCGCTGGTGCGCTCGCGCACCGCCTGCATCATCGTGTTGCCCGACAGCAGCAGCAGCGTGAAGAACACCGCGCCCATGATCGAGCTGACGATCAGCCCGATGTCGGCCAGCTGCTTCATCCACGACGCGGTGGCCGCCTGCTCGGTCTGCGTGCGCGTCTCGTGGTCGGAGTTGGCCGACAGCGCATCGATCGCCTTCGCGACGCGGTCGGCCTGGTTCACGTCGGTCACGCGCGTCACGTACCAGCCGGCATTGCCCTGGTTGTACGGCGTCGTCTCGTCGAAGTACTTCCAGTTCAGCAGGAACATCTGGTCGAAGAAGCCGCCGGTCTTCTTGTCGGTGGCATGCAGGATGCCGACGATGTCGAACTGCCAGTTCTTGCTGCCCGAGCGGTCGGGGAAGATGTTCGACTGCAGCGGCACCCGGTCGCCCACCTTCCAGCCGAAGCGCTGCGCGAGCTTCTCGCCCACCAGCGCACCGGTGCGCGTGCTGTTGAAGGCCTTGCGTTCGGCCTCGGTCACCGCGACCTCGGGGAACAGGTCGAGGTAGTTGGGCGCCACCGCGAAGCTGAACACYTGGTTGTGCGGATCCTGGTAGGCGCCACCGAACCAGTTGGCGTACGCCACCGCCTTCACGCCGTCGACGCGCTCGATCTGCGGGGCGAGCGACAGCGGCAGCGTCTGGATGAACGACAGCTTCGAGCCGGTCTGCAGCCGCGCCGCGCCGTTGGCGCTCTGCCCGGCCTGCGAGAACGAGGTGCGCACCGCATCGAGCAGCCCGAACAGCAGGAAGGCCGCGATGATCGAGACCAGCGTCAGCACCGTGCGCGTCTTGCGCCGGAACAGCGAGGCCCAGACGAGGTGGAGGTACTTCATGACGCCAGCTCGGGCGTCTCGACCTGGGCGACCAGGCTGCCCTTGTCCAGGTGGTGCGTGCGGTGCGCGTACTCGGCCGCCTTCGGGTCGTGGGTCACCATCACGATGGTCTTGCCGTGGTCGCGGTTCAGCACGCGCAGCAGGCCCAGCACGTCCTCGGCCGACTGGCGGTCCAGGTCGCCGGTGGGTTCGTCGCACACCAGCAGCATCGGGTCGGACACGATCGCGCGCGCGATCGACACCCGCTGCTGCTGGCCGCCGGACAGCTCGGTCGGCTTGTGCGAGGCGCGGTCGGCCAGGCCCACCAGCTGCAGCGCGATCGCCGCGCGCTTCTTGCGCTCGGTGGCCGACAGCTTGGTCAGCAGCAGCGGCAGCTCGACGTTGCGCTGCGCCGACAGCATCGGCATCAGGTTGTAGAACTGGAACACGAAGCCGACCCGCGAGGCGCGCCACTTCGCGAGCGCCGCCGACTTGAGCTGGTCGATGCGCTGGCCGCCGACGCTGATGCTGCCGCCGGTCGGCGCATCGAGCCCGCCGATCAGGTTCAGCAGCGTCGTCTTGCCCGAGCCCGACGGGCCCATCAGCGCGACGAAGTCGCCCTGGTCGACATCGAGGTCGATGTGGTGCAGCACCTCGACCTTCTGGCGGCCGCGCTCGTACACCTTCGACAGGTCGCGGATCTCGATCAGCTGGGTCATGGGTTCTCCTGGGGGTTCTGTCTTGTTGAAATGCAGATCACTCGGTTTCGTCGGGCCGCACCGCGGCACCGTCCTTCAGCGATTCCGGCGGCGACACGACGACGCGCTCCCCCGCCTTCACCGCATCGGGCAGCAGCTTCTGGCCGCCGATGTCGCCGCCGGCCGGCTTCACGCTGCGCTGCTGCACGCGGCCGTCGGCGACGACGAACACCACCGTGCCGCCGTCGCGCTGCACCAGCGCCTGCGGCGGCACCAGCACGCCCTTGGGCACGGGCGGTGGCGCGCCGTCGGCGCCGGCCGCGGGCTTCGCGCTCAGGAAGGACACGCGCACGCCCATGTCGGGCACCATGCGCGCGTCGCGCTGCTCGAAGCCGACCCGCACCTTCACCGTCGCCTTGCCGCGATCGGCCGACGGCACGATCGCGATCACATGGGCCGGCACGCGCCAGTCGGGGTAGGCATCGAGCACTGCCTCGACCGGCATGCCCGGCTTCACCTGGCCGATGTAGGCCTCGCTGACGTCGACATCGACCTCGAGCGAATTCATGTCGACGATGGTGCCGACGCCGGTGCGCGTGAAGCCGCCGCCGGCCGACAGYGGCGAGACGATCTCGCCGACCTGCGCCGCCTTCACGGTGATGATGCCGGCGAACGGCGCCCGCACCGTCGTGTAGTCGAAGTTGACCTGGGCCTGCGCCACCTGCGCGCGCGCCGCGTCGGATTCGCGCTGGCGCGCCTCGAGCATCGCGGTGGCACTGGCGAGCGCGGTGCGGGCCTGCTCGGCGCCCTGCTTCGTCGTCATGCCGCTGGCCGCGAGTTCGTCCTGGCGCCGCGCGTCGGCCGCCGCCTGGGCCAGCTGCGCGCGGGCCTGTGCCACCTGGGCCTGCGTCGAGGCCAGGTTGGCGCGCGCGACATTCAGCGTCGCGCGCACCGCGCCGTCTTCGAGGCGCGCGAGCACCTGGCCCTTCTCGACCCGGTCGCCCTCCTCGATCAGCACCTCGGTGAGCGTGCCGGTGAGCTGGGTCGAGACGGTGGCCTGGCGGCGCGCGGTGATGTAGCCGGTCGCCTGCAGGATGGCGCCGGCCCCGCCGCCGGCGCGCGGGGCAGTGGCCGCCGCGGTCTTCACCGCGATCGGCCGGCCGCCGAGGAACCACCAGGCGCCGGCGCCGAGCAGCGCCAGCACGATCACCGTGACCAGCACCGCCCAGATCCAGCGCGGCACGCCGCCGCCTTCGTCCTCGCGTTCGCGGTGGTCGATCCGCAGCTCGTTCAACAGATTCGCGTCGATGTCGCATCCCCCGGTCTGCAAGCAGCCGGCGATTATTGTCGAGACTCCCTGCGCCGACCACCCCAACATTGCGGTTGTCGTGCGGCAGGCCGTCGATATCCTTCGCGCCGGGAGGCTGGTGGCGTCGCCGCGGGCCGCACCCGTTCGACATCCAAGGGAAACAACAAGCATGAGAACCTCGACCCTGCTGCTGGGCGCAGCCCTGGCCTGGCCCGTCGCCGCGATGGCCGACCACGTCACCGTCAACTTCACCGCGCGCGTGCTCACCTCGAGCGGCACGCGGCCGCCGGTCGGCGCCACCTTCACCGGCGCCTACGTGTTCGACTCGGACCCGGCCGCCTACACGCAGTGGCCCGATCCGTCGAATCCCGGCTACCTCGGTTACGAGACCTTCGCGAGCTCGTATGGGCTCACGATGGCGTGGCCCTCCGGTCCGATCGATTTCACGCAGGGGGGCGGTGTCTCGGTCGAGGTCTTCGACAACAGCACGAGCCCGGCACTGCCGGTCACCGGCGATGCGACGCTGTTCGGCGTGAAGCGCAGCAACGTGATCTATCGCTTGTCACTGTTCGGGCCGGCCAGCTCGTTCAGCGGCAGCAGCCTGCCCACCGCCCCGTGGCTGTCGGGTCAGTGGACCAGCGGCACCTTCACGATCCGCGACCAGAACATCTTCAGCACCGTACTGACGGCCGAGATCCTCGGCACCAGCGTCAGCTCGGTGCCGGACTGACTTACTGGTACGGCTGCAGCTGCGACGCCGTCCAGCGCGCGTCGTACACGATCGGCTGCTGCAACCACTGCTGCAGCCAGGCCGGCAGCTCGATCACCGGCCCGATGCCGCCGCCCGGCGGCATCAGCGGCCCCACCTCCTGCGCAAAGCGGAAGGCGTGCGTCGGGTCGTACTTCAGCTTCACCGCGTACAGCCCGGCCTGCGCATCCGCCCAGTAGGCCGGGCCGTAAGCCGGCTGGTCCGGCCGCGGGTAGTTCTGGTAGATCTCGCCGTTCCACATCGGCGCCATCAGGTTCATCCAGCCGACCAGGAAATCCTGCGACGCCTGCTTGTGCGCCTCGTCGAACCAGAACACGTCGAGCACCGCGTTGAAGGCCGAGTTGCGGTGCACGAAGGCATTGGCCTGCGGCGGCACCTCGTTGATCGCGCCGCCGTAGAACTCCATGTAGAAGTAGGTCAGCTCGTTCGGTGCGGTGACGAAATACTGCAGCAGCCCCAGCCATTCGGCGGGAGTGAGCGGGCGCGTGACGTAGCGCGAGGCCTTGTCCTCGAACGGCATCGGGCTGTCCGGCGCCAGGCAGGGCATGCCGTAGGGCTCGTTCAGCAAGGCCTTGTTGAGGTTGTAGTAGCTGTCCATCGCGGTCCATTGCGTGATGGCGCCCGGCAGGTCGCACAGCGGCTGGATCGCGGCCTGGCCCTCGGCCTGCGATCCGACATACAGCCCGCGCACCATCAGATAGGGCTGCTGCGGCTCGAGCGGCAGCCCGCCCTGCGTGCCGGGCTGGTAGCACAGCGACACCTGGATGTTCAGCGCCTGCGGCAGCGCCGCCAGCATGTAGCCCGACTGCAAGGCCATCAGCGCGCCGGTGGCGTTCTGGAAATCGGCCGGCGTCTGCAGCGGCCAGATCAGCGCCCAGCCGAACACGTCGCCGAGCGGGCGCAGCTGGTAGCGCACCGACAGCAGCACGCCGAAGTTGCCGCCGGTGCCGCCGCGCATCGCCCACCACAGGTCGGTGTTGGCGACCGGGCTCGCGGTGACGACGCGCCCGTTGGCCAGCATCACCCGCATGTCGATCACGTTGTCGCAGTTCATCCCGAAGGTGACCGACGTGAAGCCGTAGCCGCCGCCCTGCAGGTAGCCGCCGATGCAGACGTCCTGGCATTCGCCGCCCGGCACGTGCAGGCCGGTCTGGTCGAGCGCCAGGTCGAGCTTGCTGAACGGGCAGCCGGTGCCGACGGTGGCGACCTGGGCCGCGGCGTCGATCGTGACCTCGTTCAGTTCGCTCACGTCGATCAGCACGCCGTAGCCGGCCGAGAAGCCGGCGGTGCAGTGGCCGCCGGAGCGCACGGTGAACGGCAGGATCACGTCCTGCGCGAGCTTCAGCGCGATCGCCACGTCGCTCTCGACGGCGCAGTAGACGATCGCCACCGGGAAGGCGTTGAACACCGGGTTGAAGAGCTGGCGATCGGCGTTGTAGTCGGGGTTGTCCGGCAGCACGATGTGGCCCTGCAGCGCGGTCTGCGCATCCTTCAGCTGCTGCAGCGGGATCTTGTCGAAGGCATTGGAGGAGAGCCCCTCCCAGTGCCGGAACAGCGCCTGGTCGCGCACGAGCTTGCGGTTGCGTTGAAGAGACATCCAGTGGCTCCCTGTGAGGACGCGGCAGGGTAGGCGATGCCCGGAGCCGATGCAAGACGAGCTTTCGAGGAAGTTCGCACATTGAATGCGGCGCCGTTTCCGCTAGCATCGACCCCGCACTCACTGGGCACCGCACGGGGCACGACCCCCACCACCCAAGCACATGGCTGCTGACGCGTCCACCCGACTCCTGCCCCCGCACTCGCCATCGGCCGACGAAGCCCTGGCCGCGGCCTGGGCCGCGCTGGACGACGGCCACGTTCAGGCGGCGCGCCACATCGTGCAGGGCGTGCTGAAGAACGCGCACGACACCGACCTGCACGTCGAAGCCCGCGCGCTGTCGTGCCTGGCCCATTGCGACCGCGTCAGCTCCCGCCTGCGGCGTGCCGCCGAGACCAGCCGCCGCGCCGCGCAGCTCTTCGAGCGGCTGGGCGACGCGCAGGGCGAGGCCAATGCGCTCACCACCCTCGCCCATGCCTGCATGCTGCTCGGCCGCAATGCCGAGTCGGTCGAGGCCGCGCTGCTGTGCGTGCGGCTGTGCGACAAGCTGCCGCCGCAGGCCCAGACCGTGCTCGCGCACAACTGCCTGGGCCTCGCCTGCTCATGGAGCGGCGACCACGACCGCGGCGATGCCTCGCTCGAACTCGCGATCCACGCCGCGCAGCGCTGCATGCCGCCGGTCAGCATCTACCAGCCGCGCCTGAACCAGGTGTGGATCGAGGCCTCGCGCCTGCTCGACGGGCGCTACCAGACCGGCCGCATCGGCAGCCTCGTGCGCATGGAGGGCCTGATGCGCGAATGCCACGAGCTCGAACGCGCCGGCAACGGCTTGGCGGTGCTGCCGGGCCTGCAGGCGATGGCGAAGACGATCTCGCTCGCGTCCTCGGGCCTGCTGGCGGCCTGGCAGGGCGATGTCGCCGCGGCCCGGCCGGCCATCGACGCCGCGGCGCGCTCGCTGACCCCCACGATGACCTGGCTGGACTCGTTCGTGCGCTGGTGCGCCGCCGAGCTGGCGCTGGCACAGCGCGACTGGGAGACCGCCGAGCGCGAGCTGATCGAGATGCGCGAGATGGCGCTGGCTGTCGAGCACGAGCAACTCGCCTGCCGCGCGCACCTGGTGCTGGCGCAGGTCTTCGAGCTGCAGGGCAAGCATGCGCTGGCCCAGCGCGAGCACCGGGCGCTGCGCCGCCGCGAGCAGCGCGTGGTGACCGAGGGCATGAGCAGCCGCGAATCGATGGTGGCCTGGCAGCTCGGCGCACGCCAGAGCGAGCGCCACCTGCAGCAGGCGCTGGTGGTGTCGAAGCAGTTCGAACGCTGGTCGCTCGAAGACGCGCTGACCGGCCTCGCGAACCGGCGGCATCTCGAGCAGCAGCTGGCGCAGCGGCTGCAGGCGCTGCAGGCGGAACAACGCCCGTTGACGGTCGCGATGGTCGACGTCGACAAGTTCAAGTCGGTCAACGACCGCTTCACGCACAGCGTCGGCGACCGGGTGCTGAAGACGGTGGCCGCGCTGATGGCCTCGCAGGTGCGCGACGGCGACCTGCCGGCCCGCTGGGCCGGCGACGAGTTCGTGATCCTGTTCCCCGACACCACCGAGGACGAGGCGCGGCCGGTGTGCGAGCGCATCCGCGCCGCGGTGTCCGGCTTCGACTGGGAGTCGATCGCCCCGGGCCTGCGGCTGTCGGTGAGCCTCGGGCTCGGCGAAGCGTGCGAGGGCGATACGATCGAGTCTGCGCTGCACCGCAGCGATGCATCGATGTACAGCGTGAAGCCGACCGAGTCGACGCACGCCTGAGCCGGCGGGGCCTGAAGGTTCCGCTTTCCCGACCCACTTGACGACCTCCCCATGACACGACGTCCTTTCCTTGCCAGCGCGCTGGCCGTGCTGCTGACCAGCCTGTCCGCCTGCGGCGGCGGTGGAGATTCCGGCGGTTCATCCGACGACAACGCCGCGAAGGTGCTGTTCGTGCCCGACAAGGCGCATGCCGTCGTCGGCGCGCTGTCGACGCTGTCGCCGGCCGTCGGCAACGTCCGGATCGACACCTTCGCGTTCGCCTCGTTCTCGGGCGACAACCTGCAGTACGACCCGGTGCGCGACGAGCTGTACGGCGCGACGGTCGCGGCCGGGCAGGTCAGCGTATCGGTCTACGGCTCGGCGAGCCGCGGCTCGGCCGGTGCCACGCTCGTGCGCTCGTTCAAGCTGCCGGCCGACGTCGTCCGCGCGAACTGGCTGACGCTCGACCGCACCACCGGCACGCTGTACATCTCGACGAACCGCCAGGCCGACAACACGCTGCTGGCCTACAAGAACGCCGCCACGCTGAGCGGCACGCCGACGCCGGACCGCAACCAGGCGTTCAACGGGCTCCTGCAGCCGACCTTCGACTTCACGCGCGGCATCATCTACGCCGGCCAGGCCCGGCTCGCCCTCGCGACCGGCCAGCAGATCACCACGCTGCCGGCCTTGCCGGCGGGCGGCACCTCGGCCGCCATCGATTCGCAGCGCGACGTGCTCTACCTCGCCAACTCGACCGACAACACGCTGCGCGTCATCACGCAGGCGAGCACCGCCAATGCCACGCTCGTCGCGACACTGCCGGTGCCCGGCATCCAGTACGTGACGGTGGATCCGGCGAACAACCGCCTGTACGCGAGCGTCGTCGCAACCGCGTACGTGTTCGAGAACGCCAGCACGATCAGCGGCGATGCCGCCAACGCCACGACGATCAGCTCGGCGGGCTCGACGCTGGGCGGCGTGGCGTTCCGCTGAGAGGCGAAGGCAGCGCATGGGCGCAAAGACATGGATGCTGGCGATCCTGGAGACCGACGCGCGCGCGGTGCTGGCCGAGCGGCCGGTGCTGGACCGCGCCGCCACGGATCTGCTGGCACAGGCGCTGTTTCCGCAAGAGCCGCTGGAGGCGCTGAGCGACGCCGATCTCGCCTCCACCAACCCGCCTGACGAGCAGCTGCTGATCGGCTGCTTTCCCGGCGTCACGATCGTGTCGGCGCACGAGTTCGCGATCGATCGCCCGAGTGAGCTGCCGCAGCGCTTCCTGCAGGCGGCCGGCTCGCGCACCGTGGTGCTGCATGCGATGCACAGCGTGGTCGACTGGTTCGCGTTCGCCGTCTGGCGCGGCGGCAAGCTCGAACGCTCGCTGAGCCTGACGCCCGACGACGGCATCCTCGAGAACATCGGGCCGAAGATGGCGTTCGAGCTGCCGTTCTGGAACGGCGAACACCCGGTGGACGTCGACGACGGCGAGCCGCCCTACCCCTTTCCGTTCCATCCGCTCGAGCTGGGCGAGGCGGCGCTCGCCGAGTTCTTCGGCTACCAGCTCGAAGGCATCTTCGACGCGACGCTGGAAGCGCCCGAATCGGTGCCGCTGATGCGCTACCTGCGCCGTTGAATGAATATTCGCTCGGCTATGATCACCCCGTGAAGCTCAAGGATGACGACAAGCTGCGGGCCATCGCGCAGGCGACGTTCACGCTGGTCGAGCAGACCGGCCTGAGTGGCCTGACGATGGCGGCGATCGCGCGCGAGGCCGGCATCGCCACCGGCACGCTGTATGTCTACTTCGCGTCGAAGGAAGAGCTGATGGTCGCGCTCTACGAGCAGGCCAAGACCGAGACCACCGCCAGCCTGCTGCAGGGCGACGACCCGGGCGCGCCGCTGCGCAGCCGCTTCGAGCACCTGTGGCACAACTGGCTCGATCGCCGGCTGACGCACTATGCGCAGATGGTGTTCATCGAGCAGTACTACAACTCGCCGTGGTTCAGCGACGCGAGCCGCAGCCTGTCGGCACGCCTGAGCCAGGGCTGGATGGCCGTGTTCGAGGCCGCGAAATCGCAGCAGATCGTGAAGGACGTGCCGACGCCGATGCTGATCGGCAGCTTCGCCGGCTCGGTGCGCGAGACGGCCAACCTGCTGCGCGCCGGCACGCTGGCGGACAGCAACGCCACCCGCGCGACGGCCTTCGGGCTGTGCTGGGACGGCATCAAGCGGTAACGGTTCACCAGGCTCCACCGGTCGGATAACCCTGCACTTCCGCTCGGCTATCCGAATGGGCAGACACTGCGGCCGCTTGACGCGCCCTTGCCCGAGAGCTATCGTTTAAGTGAATTTTCGTTCATCTAAGAAGTTGTCCCCCTCTCTTCCCCTCTCCTCACCACCCCAGGGAGCCAGCCAGCCATGAGCACGCTCAACATCAACGGCCAGAACCGCCAGGTCGATGCCGATCCCTCCACCCCCATCCTCTGGGCCCTGCGCGACACGCTCGGCATGACCGGCACCAAGTTCGGCTGCGGCCAGGCGCTGTGCGGTGCCTGCACCGTGCACCTGAACGGCCAGGCGATCCGCTCGTGCGTGACGCCGATCTCGGCCGCCGCCGGCCAGAAGATCACGACGATCGAGGCCGTGACCGCCGGCACCGACAAGGTCGGCAAGGCCGTCCACGAGGCCTGGGTCAAGCACGACGTGGCGCAGTGCGGCTACTGCCAGAGCGGCCAGATCATGTCGGCCACCGCGTTCCTGAAGAGCGTGCCGCACGGCAAGGTGCCCACCGAAGCCGAGATCGATTCGGCGATGGCCGGCAACATCTGCCGCTGTGGCACCTATGCGCGCATCCGCGCTGCCATCACCGACGCCGCCCGCGCGCTGGCATAAGGAGCCCACCATGCATTTCGAACCCACCCTCCTCGAGCTGCCGAAGCACCTGCGTGCCATGCTCGACGCGCAGCAGGACCCGGTCGCCACCGAAGGCCTGCCGCGCCGCAGCTTCCTGAAGCTGACCGCCGTCAGCGGCTTCGCGCTCGGCGCGTTCCCGCTCGGCACGATGGCGCAGGACGCCGCCAAGCCGGCCGGCGGATTGAAGCCCACGCAGCAACCCTCGGCCTTCGTCCACATCGACAAGGACGGCAGCACCACCATCACGATCAACCGGCTCGACTTCGGCCAGGGCGTGCAGACCGCGCTGCCGATGATCCTGGCCGAGGAGCTCGATGCCGACTGGTCCAAGGTCAGGAGCGCGCACGGCAGCAACGACCCGGCCTACATCGACCCGGTGTTCGGCATCCACATCACCGGCGGCTCCGGCTCGATCGCGCACTCGTACACGCAGTACCGCGAGCTCGGCGCGCGCACCCGCGCGATGCTGGTGAGCGCCGCCGCGGCGCGCTGGAAGGTCGATGCGGCCACGCTGCGCACGCAGAACGGCGTGGTGATCGGCCCGGGCGGCAAGAAGCTCGGCTATGGCGAACTCGCCGAAGCCGCGATGAAGCAGCCGGTGCCCGAGACCGTCACGCTGAAGGATCCGAAGACCTTCAAGCTGATCGGCCGTGCGACCGGCCGGCTCGACGCGAAGGCCAAGTCCAGCGGCAAGCAGGGCTACGGCATCGACGTGCGCCTGCCCGGCATGCTGACGGCGGTGGTCGCGCACCCGCCGGTGTTCGCGGCGAAGCTGAAGTCGGTGGACGACAGCGCGGCCAAGGCCGTCAAGGGCGTGAAGGCCGTGCTGCGCATCCCGGTGGACCGCGGCGGTGAAGGTGTTGCCGTGGTCGCCGATGGCTACTGGGCCGCCAAGCAGGGTCGCGATGCGCTGAAGCTCGAGTGGGATGCGAGCGGCGTCGAGAAGGTCGACACCGCGGCGCAGCTGGTGCAGTACCGCGAGCTGGCCACCAAGCCGGGCGCGCGCAAGTACGACGCCGATGTCTCGAAGTTCGACGCCGCGCCGCACAAGATCACCGCCGAGTACGTGTTCCCGTACCTCGCGCATGCGCCGATGGAGCCGCTGAACTGCACCGTGCGTGCGGCCGACGGCAAGGTCGAGCTGTGGATGGGCTCGCAGATGCCTGGCCTCGACGGCCTGGCGGCCTCGAAGGTGCTGGGCGTGCCGCCGCAGAACGTGCAGGTGCACGTGCAGATGGCCGGCGGCGGCTTCGGGCGCCGCGCGATCGCGAGCAGCGACTACGTCGTCGAGGCATGCTCGGTGGTGAAGGCGGCGCAGGCGGCCGGCATCCAGGCGCCGATCCGCACGCTGTGGAGCCGCGAGGACGACGTGAAGGGCGGCTACTACCGGCCGATGCACCTGCACACCGCGAAGATCGGCTTCGATGCGCAGGGCAACGTGCTGGCCTGGGACCACGTGATCGTCGGCCAGTCGATCCTCGGCGGCACGCCGTTCGAGCCGATGATGGTGAAGGACGGCATCGACGGCACCGCGGTCGAGGGCATGAAGGAGCCGTATGCGGTGCCGATGCGCCTGACGGTGCACCACCCGAAGCAGAACGTGCCGGTGCTGTGGTGGCGCAGCGTGGGGTCCACGCACACCGCGTTCGCGATGGAGACGCTGGTCGACGAGATCGCCCGCACCACGAAGCAGGATCCGGTGGCCTACCGCATGAAGCTGATGGGCGACGAGCACCCGCGCCACAAGGCGGCATTGCAGCTGGCGGTCGATCGCTCGGGCTACGGCAAGAAGACGCTCGCGCCGGGCCGCGCCTGGGGCGTGGCGGTGCACGAGTCGTTCAACTCGGTGGTGGCCTACGTGGTCGAGGCCTCGGTGAAGGACGGCACGCCGACGCTGCACCGCGCGACGGCCGGCGTGCACTGCAACCTGGTCATCAACCCGAAGACGCTGGAAGCGCAGGTGCAGGGCGGCGCGCTGATGGGCTTGTCGATGTGCCTGCCGGGGGCGGCGATCACGCTGAAGGACGGCGTGGTCGAGCAGAGCAACTTCGGCGATTTCGTGGTGCCGCGCATCACCGACATGCCGCAGATCGAGGTGCACACCGTGCCGAGCGGCGACGCGCCGACCGGCATGGGTGAACCGGGCCTGCCGCCGCTGGCGCCGGCCTTCGCGAACGCGGTGGCCTCGCTGACGGGCAAGCCGATCCGCGAGCTGCCGTTCAAGCTGGCGTGATGTGAGTTGGAGGCCGACGCGCGAGCGCCGGCCTCCTCGCGGAAACCAGGGCTCTGGCGCTCAGGCATGCGCTACCCTCATGCGCCACACGGAGCATGAGATCGCAGACATGAGAAACGGTGAACGGGCGACGGGCGGAAAGCCATCCATAGGCTCATCGACCTCTACGCTGGTCAACGACATCCGAGGCCTGATCACCAGTGCACGCGAGCACGTTGCCACGACGGCCAATGCCACGCTGACCCTGCTGTACTGGCGTATCGGTCATCGCATCCGTACCGAAGTGCTCGGAAGCGCCCGAGCAGGCTACGGAGAGAAGATTGTCGTGACACTGTCACGACAATTGAGCGAGGAGCACGGCTCCAGCTTCAAAGAAAAAAGAACTTGGCTCGGATGATCCAGTTCGCCGACCTGTTTCCGGACGAACAGATTGTCGTGTCACTGATACGAGAATTGAGCTGGTCTCACTTCCTCGTACTCCTGCCATTGAAGGAACCCCTTCAACGCGAGTTCTACGCGGAGATGTGCCGCTCGCAACGATGGGGCGTTCGCACGCTGCGCGAGAAGGTCGGCGGCCTGCTCTACGAGCGCACGGCGCTGTCACGCAAACCGGCCGAGCTGGCACGAATCGAACTCGCTGCCCTCCGCAACGAAGATCTCGTCTCGACCGATCTGGTCTTGCGAGATCCCTATCTGCTCGACTTCCTCGGGCTCAAGGACGCCTACCAGGAGAAGGATCTCGAAGCAGCCATCCTGCGAGAGATAGAGAGCTTCATCATGGAGCTGGGCAGCGGATTCGCCTTCCTGGCCCGGCAGAAGCGCATCACGGTCGATGGTGAAGACTTTCACATGGACCTGCTGTTCTACCAACGCGAACTCCGTCGACTCGTCGTCGTGGAGCTGAAGCTCGAACGCTTCCGCCCCGAACACAAGGGGCAGATGGAGTTCTACCTGCGCTGGCTCGACAAGCACGAACGAAGGACCGGTGAAGAGTCACCGATCGGCATCATCTTGTGCAGCGGCAAGGACCAGGGGCGCATCGAACTGCTGGAACTCGACAAGACCGGAATCCACGTCGCCGAGTACCTCACGACACTGCCACCCAAGGACGTACTTCAACGCAAACTGCAGGAAGCTGCCCAGTTGTCGCGAGCGCGACTCGAATCCCGGAAGGGCCGCTCTTAGGCGGTAGCAGGTATCACCTTGTCGGCGCAGAGCGCGGGGATTTTGAGACCCCGCGCTCCGCGCCATCGCGTGCGATCAGCAGCCCAGGTTGCCGCCCGGATCGACACCGATGATGCCGGTGAACGTGCGGTAGTAGTTGATCCGCGTCTGCACCGCATCCGGCCGGCGGCCGCCGCATTCCAGCGAGCCGTTGATGGCGTTGATCGTGACGCCGAAGCCCCACGAGTTGACCATCGCGTTGTGCGGCGTGACGCCGGCCGCGCCGGTGCCCGTCATCCAGTACCACACGGCGGTCTTCCACGCGATCGTCGAGTCGGTCGCCACCAGGTCCGGGTTRCTCCACAGGTCCACGCCGATGGCCTGGCCGGCCGCGCGGTAGTTGTAGTTCCAGCTCAGCTGGATCGGGCCGCGGCCGTAGTACTGCTGGCCGGGGGCGCAACCGCTGTTCCAGTCGCAGTACAGCGGCCAGTTCGCCTGGTTGTACTCGCGCGTCGCGCGCAGGTTGTCCGACTCGTGCGCCACGTTGGCGAGGAAGGCCGCGGCCTCCTGGCGCTTGATGGTGTCGCTGCCGGTCTTCGCGAAGGCCGGCCAGCCGGTCATCGCGTTGACCAGGCCGGCGTAGGTGTACAGCGCGTTGCGGTTCGGGAACATCTGGTTGAACTGCGCCTCGCTGACGATGAACGAGCCGCCGGTGTTGCCACCACCGCCGCCACCGCCGCCGCCCGTGCCGCCGCAGGTGGTCGGCTGCCAGTACCAGGTGCTGATCGTCGGGTCGGTGCCGTCGCTGCCGTTGCCGCCCACGTTGACCAGCTTGTAGTAGCTGCYGTTGCCCGGGTAGCGCACGACGTCGCCCTGGCGGTAGTACACGCCGGCCTGCCAGTCGACCGCGGTGCAGCCGCCGGTGTTGCCACCGCCGCCACCGCCGCCTCCTCCTCCGCCACCGCCCGTGCTGCCGCAGGCGGTCGGCTGCCAGTACCAGGTGCTGATCGTCGGGTCGGTGCCGTCGCTGCCGTTGCCGCCGACGTTCACCAGCTTGTAGCAGCTGCCGTTGTTGGGGTACTTGACCACGTCGCCGAGGCGATAGAACACGCCGGCCTGCCAGGTCACCGTCGTGGCGCCGCCACCGCCGGTGCTGCCACCGCTGTCACAGGTGGTCTGCTGCCAGTACCAGGTGCTGATCGTCGGGTCGGTGGCATCGCTGCCGTTGCCGCCGACGTTGACCAGCTTGTAGTAGTTGCCGTTGTTCGGGTAGCGGACTACGTCGCCGAGGCGGTAGTACACGCCGTACTGCCAGGTCTGCGAGCTGCAGGCCGCGGCCGTGACGGCGGCGGCGCTCATGACCGTGGTGGCGGGTGCTGGCGCGGCACACAGGCCGGCCAGCGGAATCAACAGGCTTGCGATGCAAGCCACCCAACGTCTTGTCTTGTGGAACATGGTTGTCTTTCCGGTGTTTGTTGAGGAGATCGCACTGCTCCTTGCGCCCACGGACTGCCAATCGTGAAAGCGCTCGCATTTGACCGGTCGGGCGACCGGATGCGGGTAACAGCGTGCAAGAAACGGCTTGCAACGTGAGCGCAGGGCGCGCTCCAGCGCGCCGCAGGCGCGGCGCGACACCGGTCGGAATCTCTACACCGGCCGCTTGGCCAGCAGCGCCCACACCCCGGCGGCCGACAGCAGCGAGCCACCCGCCAGGTTGAAGCCGCGCTGCGCACGTGGCGACGCGAGCGCGGCGCGGGCCGAGGTGGCGAACACCGCATAGAGCGTCGAGTTGATCGTGGCCATCGTGACGAAGGTGACGGCCAGGATCCACAGCTGCTGCGTGGCGTTCACGCCCGGGCGCAGGAACTGCGGCAGGAAGGCGATGAAGAACACGATGCCCTTCGGGTTGAGGGCGGTCACGAGATAGGTGTTGATGAACAGCTTCCAGCGCGAGCCGGTGGCCGGCGCGACCGTGGCCTGTGCAGGCGAAACGCCGGCGCGCAGCAGCTTGATGCCGAGGTACAGCAGGTACAGCCCTCCCGCGAACTTGACCACCGTGAACCAGAAGGCCGAGGCCGCCAGCAGCGTTCCGAGGCCCAGCAGCGACACGACCAGCGCGGTGGAGTCACCCAGCGCGACCGCGGCGATCAGCGGCACGTTGGCGCGCCGCCCCTGCGCCATCGAGTAACTGATGACGGTCAGGATGGTCGGGCCGGGGATGATCAGCAGCACCGCGGAGGCGGCGACGAAGGCAAGCCAGTTTTCGATGGGCATCGGGGGATCTCCTGAAGGTGGGACGACTGTAGCGGGATGCCCGAGTTCAGGGATTGTGGTGTTGATCCCGCTGCACGACGTGCGTGAAGGCGATGCGGTCCGCCGCCAGCGTCTGCGCCAGGAATGAAGGCCGCACATCCACGTTCCCCAGCGCCGAGCGCGCAAACCAGTCGAAGACGAGTTCACGCGCGCCTTCGACGCCCCGGTACGGGCCGGGCTCCGTGAGCACGCGGCTGCCGGCTTGCGCCTCGACCTTGAAGTACATGCCGACTTCATGGTGCTTCAACCCGCCGTAGACGAAGAAGTTCTCGACCAGCAGCACGAGCGGCCCCGGTTGAACGACGAGGCCGAGTTCCTCGTGCAACTCGCGCACCACCGCCGTGCTCGCCTCTTCGCCGGACTCCACCCGTCCGCCGGGCAAGGCCCAGAAGTCGTCGCCCTCGGCCCGGTGCAGCAGCACGTCGTCGCCACGGACGACGATCGCCACGGCCCTCAGGTGGAAGCGATGCGAACCGGCATCGAAGGAAATCATGCTCATCGTGGGACCCGGGTAGCGCAGAAGGCGGCCACTGTAGCGGCTCACAATCCCGCGATGCGAACCCCCAGCCGCACGCTCGTCCTCCTGGCCACGCTGATCGTCGCCGGCTGCGCCACGCACGGCCCGGTCGCGCCGACGACCGTGCCGCCGGAACGCATCGCGCGGACCGTGCAGATCGCCGAGGCCGAGTGGCGGCTGTGGGGCTCGCAGCGCATCGGCACGACAAGCGACGGCGCGCAATGCGCCGTACTGGCTTCCGGCGACTGCGCCGAGGTCGACGACGGCTGCGGCCGCGAGATGAGCACGGCGCTGTGCCCGGTCGTCAACGGCTACTGGGCCGCACTCGGCCCCGCCGGAACGGGCGGCATCGAACGCCACACCTGCCCGCAGCCCGACCGCTGCGAGGCGCGCTGGCAGCCCGAATGGGGCCCGCCGCTGTGGACGCCCGCGTGGTCGGCCGCCTTCATCAGCGCGGTGCTGCGACGCGCAGGCTTCAGCGAGTCGGAGTTCCGCTTCGGCAAATCGCATGCGGACTACATCGTCGCGGCGCGCGATCACCTGAACTCGGCCCACGACGTGATCGCCACGCCCGCGATCGCGCTGCCGGGCGACCTGATCTGCGCGCTGCGCGAAGGCGCGCGCATCGCGCCGACCGAGATCGCCCGCATCAGCGCCGGCGAGTCGCCCACGCCGATGCACTGCGACCTCGTCACGCGCGTCGACTTCGCCGGGCGCCGGCTCGAGGCGATCGGCGGCAACGTGCAGCAGTCGGTGTCGCGCATCACGCTCGATCTCGACGAGCAGGGGCGCGTCGGCACATCACCGGTGGCCGGGCGAACCTGGAACCTGGTGCTTCGGGTGCACGCCGAGCCGGGCGACTGAGCGCCTGGCTACCGGGACGCCGCCATCGTGCCGTGCATCGCGGCACTGGACGCGCACCACGCGAGCGGCACGATCCACAGCAGCCGCAGCCCCCATCGAGCCGCGGTGGTCGATGGCTCGACCAGCAGCAGCAGCGCGAGCGTCGCCAGCACCGTCGGGTCGGGCGCCAGGCCGAAGAACCCGGCCTGTTGCCATGGGTGCCCGAACGCGAGACCGATCCACGGGTGGACGAGCACCGCCCAGGTCGCCAGCGCGATGCCGGACCACACGCGCCAGCCTCGGCTCGACAGATCGATGCCGCCCTTCAAGGCCGGCACCAGCAACCCGGCCGCCTGCACGCCGAACGCCGCGACGGCATACGTCGCCGCCCAGAAGATCGGCACGAAACGCTCGAACAGGAATGCCCACGCCGTGAACGCCCAGCAGATCGCGACGAAGGCGAACGCGCCTCGCAGCAGGCGCCCATCGAGGCCCCGGTGGCCTGCGCGGACGCGCCAGACCAGCCACGCTCCCGCCACGCCCATCGCCACCCACTGCAGCGGCCACCACGCCTCGTTCAGCGATTCGAACAGCCGCCAGTAGATGCGCGGCGAGAACATCAGGAAGCTGGACGGCCGGTAGGTCCACCACTCGCTCAACGGTCCGCCCTCACAGCGCAGCCACCGTGCGCGCCATGCGCTCGCGCAGCGCTGCATCGGGCATGCGGCCGCGCGCCGCCGCCATGTTCTCGCGCAGGTGGGCCACCTGGCTGGTCGCCGGGATCGCGCAGGTCACCGCCGGGTGCGAGACGACGAACTTCAGCGCCACCTGCGCCCAGTTCGCGCAGTCGATCTCCGCGGCCCAGGCCGGCAGCCGCTGGCGCGCCAGCGCATCCATCAATGCACCACCGCGGAACGGCCGGTTCACCAGCACCGCGATGCCGCGCTCCTGCGCGAGCGGCAGCAGGCGCTGCTCCGCCTCGCGGTCCACCAGGTTGTGCGTGAGCTGCACGAAGTCGATCGGCTGCGTGCGCATCACCTGCTCCAGCTCGGCATGGCGCCGCCCTTCGGAGGTGGTGATGCCGACGTAGCGCAGCCGCCCCGCCCGCTTCATCTCGAGGAGCCGCGGCAGGTGCTCCTGCCACGACAGCAGGTTGTGCACCTGCATCAGGTCGAAGCGCGGCACGCCCCAGAAGTTGCGCGAGGCCTCCATCTGTGCCGCGCCGCGCTGCACATCGCCGATCCACACCTTCTCGGCCGAGAACAGCGCCGCCGGCCGGCCCAGCTGCGCCAGCGCATGGCCGATGGTCGGCTGCGACGAGCCGTACATCGGCGATGAATCGATCAGCCTGCCTCCCTCGGCGAAGAACGCGCGGACTACCTCGGTGCAGGCATCGCGCGCCGCGCGGTCGTTGCCGACGTTGAAGGTGATCCAGCTGCCCAGCCCGATGACCGGCAGCGTCTCGCCGCTCGACGGGATGCGGCGATCGAGCGCCGCGGCAGCACGGGCCGGCGCGGCGGCCACCAGCGCACCGGCGGCCAGACCGGCCAGCCACTCGCGTCGGGTGCAGGGATCGACGTTCATGCGCCGATTCTGCGACCCGCCCGCCAGCGCGTGGCGATCACCCCACGAGTTGCTCGACAACGCTCGCGAGGCCGGTCGTCCCGCGCACCTGCACCGCTTCGCCGCCTGCGAAGCGGATCCAGCCTTCGTTGAAGCCGTCGATCATCCGGATGCGCGGCTGCGGGTGGTGCATGCCCTGGCTGTGGAACAACGCCTCCCAGCTGTCGCGCGGCACCGGCGCGGYGCGCACCGGCCGACCCAGCGCCTGCGCCAGCGCGGCAGCGATGTCGTTCGGGCTGACCGGCGCCGGGCCGTCGAGTTCGACGATGCGCTGCCCGGCGCCCTTCTCCGTCAGCAAGCGCGCCGCGACACGCCCCACGTCGGCTGTGGCCACCATCGGCACCGGCCGGTCCGGCGGCTGCAGGAAGGCCGGGATCACGCCCTGCGTGCGCGCCGCGTCGATGTCCCAGCGCAGGTTCTCGATGAACCACGACGGGCGCAGCAGCGTCACGTCCAGCGGCAGCGCCGACCACACCTCCTCCATCAGCGTGTGCTGGCTCAGCAGGTTCGACGGTGCCGCCTGCGCGCCGATCGTCGACAGGCACACCACGCGCGCCGGCCGCGCGGCGCGCAGCGCCTGGTCGAGTGCCGCGGCCGTGGCCCGCGCCTCGGGAAAGCCCGGCGCCGGGTCGAACACCGGCGGCGGCACCACGAACACGCTCGTGGCGCCGTCGAAGGCCCGCGCCAGCGCCGCGGCGTCGTCCAGCGTGGCGAGCGCGACCTCGCAGCCGAGCGCCGCCCAGGCGCGCCCCTTGTCGGCATCGCGCACGACGGCGCGCACCCGCTCGCCCCGCGCCAGCAGCTCGCGAGCGGCCGCGCCGCCGACCTGGCCGGTGATTCCGGTGATGGCATGCATGAAGACTTCCTTTCGTCGATTCGTCAATCAGGAGGCGAATCGTAGGAAGCGGTACCATTTGAGTAAAGGCAACCAGCGGCATATCATTGGTGACACTGAATCACGAATTGAGCGAACGATGACACTCGATGGCCGCCTGCTCTCCAACGTCGGCGTGCTGGCCGCGGTGATCGAAGGCGGCAGCTTCGTGCGCGCCGCCGAGGCGCTCGGCATGACGCCGTCCGGCGTCAGCCGGGCCGTCGCGCGGCTGGAGGCGCGCATCGGCGTGCGCCTGCTCGAGCGCACGACCCGCTCGCTGAACCTCACCGACGAAGGCCGCCGGCTCTATGCCGACATCAACCCGCTGGTGCTCGGCATCGAAGACGCGGTGACGCACGCCACCAGCTCGTCGGGCACCGTGCAGGGCCGGCTGCGCGTCAACACCGATGCGTTCACGTCGCGCCTGCTGCTGGCGCCGCACCTGCCGCGCTTCCTCGCGCTGCACCCCGGCCTGACGCTCGAGCTGATCGCCCGCGAGCAGCTCGGCGACCTGGTCGGCGAGGGCTTCGACATCGCGGTGCGCTTCGGCGAGCCGCCGAGCTCGTCGCTGGTGGCGCGCAAGCTGCTCGAGAGCCGCATCGTCACGGTCGCGTCGCCGGCCTACCTGAAGCAGCATGGCCGCCCGGCCACGCCCGGCGACCTGGCGCAGCACGCCTGCATCCAGGTGCGTGACATGGCCACCGGCCAGCCGTTTGCCTGGGAGTTCCTGCGCGGCCGCAAGCACCTGAAGGTGCCGACCGCCGGCCGCCTGATGCTGACCGACCCCGGTACGCTGCTCGCGACCTGCCTGGCCGGCACCGGCATCGCGCAGATCAAGGCGATCGGCATCCAGGAGCAGCTCGACCGCGGGCAGCTCGTCGACCTGTTCCCCGACTGGCCCGACGAGCGCTTCCCGCTGTATGCGCTCTACCCGTCACGCCAATGGCCGGCGGCCAAGGTGCGCGCCTTCATCGAGTTCGTCGTCGAGGTGCTGAAGGCTTCGCCGCCGGGATGAGCCCATTGTCGATTTCGCACCGCGCCGATCGTCGTCTGCAGACCCACCACTTCATGCCAGGAGACATCGATGACCCGTTCAGGCACCGGCACCGACGCCGACACCCCCGCCGCGATCCGGCAGCTTCTGCTCCGCTACGCGGAATCCGTCCTCGCCAAGGATGTCGAGGCCTTCGTGGCGCTCTACGCTGCCGACGTGCGGGTGTTCGACATGTGGAACCGCTGGTCCCATGACGGACGCCAGCCGTGGCGCGAGATGGTGCAGGGCTGGTTCGGCTCGCTGCACGACGAGCGCGTCACCGTGGCCTTCAGCGAGGTGCGAACCCGGGTGGCGCAGGACCTCGCCGTGCTGCACGCCTTCGTCTCGTTCGCCGCGATCGACACCGGCGGCGCCACCTTGCGCTCGATGACCAACCGCATCACGATGGCCCTGGCCCGCCAGGGCGACGACTGGAAAATTGTCCACCAGCACACCTCGGCACCGATCGACGGCGAGACCAAGGCGATCTTCCAGCGCTGAAGGCAGGTCAGAGCTCGTCGATCGCGTTGGCGCGCACGTCGTCGATCGCGAAGCGCTCGTTCGTCGTCACGTAGAAGCTCGCACCGAAGCGGCCCACCGGGTGGTAGTCCTGCAGGCGCACGCGCCAGCGCTCGGCGTCGACCAGTCCGTCGCGCACCGCCAGCCACAGGATGCGGCCGAGGAAGACGTAGCGGCTGTCGGTCTCCAGCGTCTCGTGCAGCACGCACTCGAAAGCCACCGGCGCCTGCGCGATGCGCGGCGGCGCGACGCAGCGCGACGGCGCTGCCGTGAGCCCGGCATGGTCGAGCTCGCTCTGGTGCGGCGGCAGCGCGCTGCCGCAGGCGTGCATCTGCGCGCTCATCGCCTCGTCGGTCAGGTGCACGACGAACTCGCGGCTGCGCAGGATGTTGGCCGCGGTGTCCTTCAAGCGGCCGTCGTGCAGCCGGTTGACGCTGATGAACACCAGCGGCGGGTCTTCGCCGAGCATGTTGAACATGCTGAACGGCGCGGCGTTGACGATGCCGTCGGCGCCGAGCGTGGTGACCAGCGCGATCGGCCGCGGCACGATCAGGCTGGCCATCAGCTTGTAGCGCTCGTAGGCGCCGAGCTCGCGGAAGTCGATGTCCATCGGCGCGGTCACGCAAGATCGGTGCCGCGCCGGGCGACTTCACACGAGGCTCACTCCGCCGTCGCCGGCTCGATCACCGAGCGCACCTGCGAGACCCGGTTCGCCGGAAACCCGCCCAGCTCCGCATGGCGGCGCACCGCGGCGGCATCCGGCGCCTGGTAGATGCAGTAGAGGCGGTCGTCGGTCACGTAGCTGTGCACCCACTGGATGCTGGGGCCCATGCTGTTGAGCACGCCGCATGATTTTCGGGATATGGCCTTCAGGTCCTGCGGTGTAAGCTGGCCGGCGCCGGGGATGTCTCTCTCGATCACGAACCTGGGCATGTCGCACTCCTGCGGGGTTGAGGTGTCCCATGCTCCCGCACGGGGCCCGGCACGGTCATCAAGCGCGTCTGAATTCCGCATGAATTCCCGCCGGCGCGCCGCCACCCGAGGAGCGAACCGCCATGCCCGCGCCCACCGTCCTGTACCGCTTCGGCGACTTCGAGCTGCAGCCCGGGCAGCGCCTGCTGCTGCGCCACGGCCAGCCGCTGACGCTCACCGCCCGCGCGTTCGGCGTGCTGGTCGCGCTGGTCGAGCGCGCCGGGCAGCAGGTGTCGAAGGACGAGCTGATGCAGCTCGTCTGGGCCGGCCTCGTCGTGGAGGAGAACAACATCGCGGTGCACGTGGCGCAGCTGCGCAAGCTGCTGGGCGCGCCGGCGATCTCGACCATCGCCGGCTGCGGCTACCGCTTCGCGCTCGAGGTGTCGCGCGGTGCCGCGCAGCCCGCCGTTGCCGGCCGCGAATCCGGCGAATCGGACGAGCCGCCCGGCAACCTGCCGGCCCGCACCCCGGCCCTGATCGGCCGCGCGGCCGAGCTGGCCGAACTGGGGGCGCTGCTCGACGCCCACCCGCTGGTGACGGTATGCGGCGGCCCCGGTGTCGGCAAGACCCACCTCGCGATGGCCGCCGCCGCGCGGCGCCGCGCCCGCCACCGCGACGGCAGCTGGTGGATCGACCTCGCACCGCTGACCGACGGCGCGCAGATCGCCCCGCTGATCGCCGGTACGCTCGGCCTGAAGCCGGTGGCCGGCGAAGACACGCTGGCGGCGCTGGTGCGCAGGCTGAAGCCGCGCTCGCTGCTGCTGGTGCTCGACAACGCCGACCACCTGGCGCCGGAGGTGGCCCGGCTGGCCGGCGCGCTGGTGCAGGCGACGCCGCGCGTGTCGGTGCTGGTGACCAGCCAGGTGCCGCTGCGCGATCCGGCGCACCGGCTGCTGCGGCTCGGGCCGCTCGGCCTGCCACCCGAGGGGGCCTCCATCGACGAGGCCGCGCGCTGCGACGCAGTGCAACTGCTCGCCGAACGCGCGGCCGGCGCCGGCAGCCCGCTGGCCGGCGACGCGCGCAGCATCGATGCCGCCACCGACATCTGCCGCCGGCTCGACGGCAACGCGCTCGCGATCGAGCTGGCCGCGGCCCGGCTGCCGGCCCTCGGCCTGGCCGCGCTGGCCGAGCGGCTGCAGCAGCGCCTCGGGCTGCTCGCGCCGCTGCCGCAGGTGCCGGCCTCGCGCCAGAACGCGCTCGCCGCGGCGCTCGACTGGAGCCACGGGCTGCTGTCGCCGGCCGAGCAGCAGGTGTTCCGCCGGCTCGGCGTGTTTCCGGGGGCGTTCGAACTCGACCGCGCCGCGCTGTGCCTGGCCGATGACGACCTGCCGGCACCGCGCGTCATCGAGACCCTGCTCGACCTCGCCGACCGCTCGCTGCTGAGCGTGGACCGGGCGAGCGCACCGCGCTACCGCCTGCCGGAGAGCATCCGGCTGTACGCGCTCGACAAGCTGCAGGCCTCGGGCGAAGCGGCGGCCGTGCGGGCCGCCTTCGCGCGCGGCATGTGCGCGGTGTTCGACGAGGCCTATGAGGACCACTGGCGTTCGAACCCGCAGGGCGCGCCCGGCGCCTGGCGCGACCGCTGGGCGCCCGAGCTCGACGACCTGCGCGCCGCGCTGGACGAGGCCACCGCGAACGACCCGGACAGGGCGGTCGCGCTGTACGG